>NZ_JASDDA010000002.1:0-166400 GCF_030407645.1 Pseudoalteromonas sp. APC 3495
ACTAATAGACTAGTCGCTTACTTACCTATTTTTTGTATTATGAGCCAATGATTAACTGCGAGCTTTGATATGGATATTTTTACAGCTGAACACATTTCGCCTTTGATCTCGCTGTTACTTATTTTACTGGCGGGGTTTACTTCGTTTGTATCGGCAGCCTTTGGTGCGGGTGGTGGATTAATGTTGCTGGTGGTAATGGCGTCGGTTATGCCGATGGCAATGGTTGTGCCTGTTCATGGTTTAGTGCAGTTAGGCTCTAATGCCAATCGATTATTGTTAAGTATTGCTCATCTTGATAAGCCGATGTTGTTGTATTTTACTCTGGGTGGGTTAATTGGCGCGGGGCTATCAAGCCAAGTAGTAAGCGATATTAACCTTGATAGCATGAAGCTGTTTGTGGCTTTATTTGTGATTTATTTACTGTGGGGAACAATCCCTGAATTTAATAAAGACTCACGATTAGGGCGTTTAATAGCGGGTGTAGTTACGGCATTTATTTCTACTTTTGTGGGAGCAAGTGGGCCTCTGGTGGCGAGTTATTTACACATTAATCATTACGATAAGCTTAAATTTACCGCGACTTTTTCAAGTATTATGACCTTGCAGCATAGCTTAAAAGCCGTTGTTTATGCGGGGCTGGGTTTTAGCTTTTGGCAATGGTTGCCGTTAACACTGGCGATGATTTTAAGCGGAGCCATTGGCACCTGGTTAGGGATTCGATTACTTAAGCGGCTCTCGGTGGCGCGTTTTAGGGTTATTTTTAAAGTGATTTTAACTCTGCTTGCCATGCAGCTTGCATGGCAAGGGGTGAGTGTAATGCTTACTTAATAGCGGCTTTTATTGGTTTGTCGCCATCAAATAACTCAAAAATACGATTGCTATTAAATGAGTTTGTAGCAACGTGAAGCAATGCGTTGGCTACATTTTCGCGGCTAATTTTAGCCTTTGACTGATCGCTAGGGCGCTCTGTTGTTACTTCCAAAGAGGCACTTTCGTCAGTTAATGTTCCTGGGCGGACAATTGTGTAATTGAGTCCACTGTGAATTAAATGCTCATCAGCCATATGTTTTGCTACAAGATAAGGCTTTAAGTCACTATCTATCGCATCAGGATCGTCTGCACCAATAGAGCTGACCATAATAAAGTGTTTTACACCGTGCTCTTTAGAATAAGTTGCTGCTTTTGTCGCTGCCCACAAATCAATAAGTACGGTTTTATCTGTGCCTGTACTTCCACCTGAACCTGCTGCAAAGATAACTTGGTCGCAGCCATTAATGGCACTTGAAAAGTCACCTTCTAAATCCTGTTCAACAATACTTAAAAATGGGCTATCTAAATCACGCAGTTTGCTTTTGTCTCTTACAAGTGCAACAACATTTTGCTCATTTTCTAAAAGTAGTTTGGTAGCCATTTTACCAATTTGACCACTTGCGCCAATAATTAAAGTCTTACTCATAATTAATTCCTTCTCAATATAGTGTAAAGATTGTTCGTACAAACAGACCTTGGGGTAGGAAATTATTTTTAAAGAGTAAATGGGATTTAAACGAGCTTATTTAAAAAAAACATATTAGTGAAAAGTTATTACTTAACTGAGTATTAAAATTAGCTATTTTTTAAGGCGTTTTTTAGAACTTTTTACTCGATCATTATACTTACTTCGGTTACAAAGCTACGGTGGTATAAGCCAATACGTACACTGCGTTCTTGGTAATTACAGTAAAGGGCTTTGTAGGTATTATAACCTTTAAATTTTATTGCGAATAAGGTCACGAACAATAAAGCGGCCTGGGTGAATAGCTTGGCTTACGCGCTCGCTTAGTGGGCGAGGTTCATTGTTTAAACTACTAATTAAGTGCTCGGCAGATAGCGGTGCACTGCATAATGCTCGCGCGCCAAAGCCGGTAAACATATGTAGGCCCTGTTGTGGTTTTTTTAATGCTTGGTATTGATAGCGCTTACCCAAACGTAAATTAGCAAATGCATGTGTATAGTCAGTTTGCTCCACCCATTCACCGGCCATAGGTAAGTGATCAATAAAACTACAGCGAACAGCGGCTTTAGCAGAGCTAATATCGCCTAAGCTGGTGGCAAATTCAGTGTTGTTATAAAAGCTAAGCAGTTGCTCGCGGTTGGTTTGATTATCTTGCTCGGTCACTTCACGGCTTTTACTGTTTTTTTCAAAGGTGGCGCCCATACAATGGTGATCTAAATAAGCGGGGGTGAAATACCCCTTGTGACACAACACGGTTTTTAGCTTACGTGATTGCGTGCTTGCTTGAACATGTGACACCTGTCCGCGTACGCCAACAATAGGGAGCGTTTTAGTTTGCGCAAATGCATCGCTGTGTTCACCGGCGCAAATAATCACATCGCTAAAGGGGCCAAATGTTTGTTTTTGCGTGGTTAAGTACCAGCCATCGGGTTGTTTGTTAAGTTGCTCAATGTGGCAATTAAATAGGCTCTCAAACTCATTTAATTGCTGTGCGGCATCTAACATTGCACAAACTAACTGGGGGGGATTAACCCAGCCGCCTTGTTCAAAAAACACCCCTGAGTAACCTGTTTTAACCCCAGCAATAGCATCACCCTCATTAGCAGTCACATTTCGCATAAGCTGCTCTGGCCACAGTTGTTTATCAGCGAGATTTTGATGACGCTCTGCCAATGGTTTTTTTACTGCATGTTGCAGCACACCACACCACTGGTGATCAAACAAAAAGCCATTGTTGAGTAATTGATTGTAAAGCCGCTTTGCGTATAAAAAACTATGGGCAAATAGTTCACTGTGTGGCGAATTTTTTGCTTGTAAATGCGGATATATCGCCCCTTGTACATTGTGAGATGCCCCCATGGCCGGTTGTTTATCTTGGCAAAATAAGTGGCTTGGTATACCGCGTTTCGCGAGGCTATAAAGAATACAACTGCTCGCTATACCACCGCCAATAACAGCCACATTGGTAAGGGGAGAGAAGTGATGCTCAAAATAGGCGGGGGCCGATTGTTTTGAATTAGCCTGAGCGAGTGTGCCAACTAGCATCTCTCGTTTTCGGCCAAAGCCTTTAGCTTTTTGCATGCTAAAGCCCGCTTCAATTAAACCACGGCGAACAAAGCCCGCAGCGGTAAACGTGGCTAATGTCGCGTTGCATCTGGAAATATCAACCATGGCGTTAAATACACTTTGCTGCCACATGTCGGGGTTTTTACTCGGTGCAAAACCATCTAAAAACCATGCGTCAACGAGTCCACTTTGTGGGTAGCTCATGCTATTAATACATTCCAGCACATCACCAAAGTAGAGGTCGAGCACCACAAGGCCATTGGCAAATTCAAGGCGATGACAACCGGTTAAATTAATCGGGTAGTGGGAGACGAGTTGGGCGCTTAAATGACTTAAACTAGGCCAAGCTTGCAAGGCTTGTTTTAAATCATTTACGCTAAGTGGATATTTTTCAAAAGAAATAAAATGCAGTCGTTGCACGTTATTAGACTGTTGACTTTGAACTTGTGGGCATTGCAGGTGGTCATAAAACTGCTGCCATGCATTTAAAAAATTAAGCCCTGTACCAAAACCGGTTTCGGCTATAACAAAGTGCTCACGGTCATGATTTTGTAACCGTGACTCTATATTGTTTTGTTGATAAAACACATAATGCGATTCAGCAAGGCCGTCGTCATTAGAAAAATAAACATCATCAAAGTCATTAGCAACCGGTGTCCCTAAATCATTAAAGTGTATGTGGGCGTTTTTTATCATGACCAATTCAATTTTATAGATAATTTTTTAATTATTTTACGTGTTTTCTTTGAAATAGTCTGGCGTTATTTATAAGCTGTAGGTTCAGAGTACAAGTGTACGCTAGAAAGCTGACCACTTAGGTGATTAAATTCGCGTAAAATAGAACACAATTAAGTATTAAGCTAAGGGAATTACCCATGAGAAGAGCCGTAATAACAGGCATCGGTGTTGTATCAAGCATCGGCAATAATAAAGAAGAAGTATTAGAGTCACTAAGAGCGGGTAAAAGCGGTATTGCTTTTAACCAAGAATTTGCTGATTACAAATTGCGCAGCAATGTATCAGGTAAAATTGATATTGATGTTAAAGAGCATGTTGACCGCAAAGCAATGCGCTTTATGGGTGATGCAGCGGTTTATTCTTATATTTCAATGGCACAAGCGATTGAAGATGCGGGCCTTAGCGACGAACAAGTATCAAACGAGCGTACTGGTTTATTAGTTGGCTCTGGCGGCGGTTCATCAAAATGGCAAGTAGAAGCGGCCGATATCCTTCGCGAAAAAGGCGTTAAGCGCGTTGGCCCTTACATGGTGCCACGTACTATGGCGAGCACCACCTCGGCTTGTTTAGCAACGCCATTTAAAATTAAAGGCGTTAACTATTCAATTAGCTCTGCGTGTGCAACCTCTGCGCATTGTATTGGCCATGCCGTTGAGCAAATTCAACTAGGCAAGCAAGACGTTATTTTTGCAGGTGGTGGTGAAGAACTTCACTGGACGCTAGCGATGGAATTTGACGCTATGGGCGCGCTTTCGACTAAATATAACGACACACCTGAAAAAGCATCACGTACATACGATGCTAACCGTGATGGTTTTGTGATTTCAGCCGGTGGCGGTATTGTGGTTGTTGAAGAGCTAGAACACGCACTTGCACGTGGCGCGCACATTTATGCTGAAATTACCGGTTACGGCGCAACCTCAGATGGTTACGACATGGTTGCACCATCGGGTGAGGGCGCAGTACGTTGTATGCGCCAAGCAATGCAAAACGTTGATAGCATTGATTACTTGAATACTCATGGTACGTCAACACCCGTAGGCGATGTGAAAGAGCTGGGCGCTATTCAAGAAGTATTTGGTGGTAACTCGCCAATGATCAGCGCAACTAAAGCAATGACAGGCCATGCACTGGGTGCGGCAGGTGTACACGAAGCCATCTTTTCATTGCTAATGCTTGAGCATGGTTTTGTTGCGCCATCTATCAATATTGATGAGCTTGATGAGCAAGCAGCGGGCTTGAACATTGTAACTGAAGCCAAAGACGTTGAACTAAATACGGTTATGTCTAACAGTTTTGGTTTTGGCGGCACCAATGCCACATTAGTAATGAGCAAATACAAAGGCTAAGTTAACCTTTAACTATTTTAAAGCCGAGCAAAATGCTCGGCTTTTTCGTTTGTGCTAATAGGGGGTTGTTCGTTACAATAGCGCCTCATTTCGCCAAACGGACTCACAATGAAAATTCTTGCCGATCAAAATATGCCTTTAGTTGAGCAATTCTTTAAAGATATGGGTGAGGTTGAACGATTTGATGGCAGGCAATTAACTCCAGAACAACTCATTGATGTTGATGTATTACTCACTCGTTCAGTCACGCAGGTCAATAGTGAATTATTAGCACAGGCTAATAAGCTAAGCTTTGTAGGTACAGCCACTATTGGTGTGGATCATATTGATACCGATTTGCTCAACGCAAGAAATATTGATTTTACCAGTGCGCCTGGCTGCAATGCGATTGCGGTTGCTGAATATGTGATCAGTAGTTTATTTGCATTAAGTCAAGAAAACGCCAGCCCATTAAGCGGAAAAACAATTGGTATTGTGGGTGTGGGTAATATTGGTAGTTGCCTCGCGCACAAGCTAAAAGCACTGAATGTTAATTTACTATTGTGCGACCCAATAAAGCATGAGCAAGGGCTATTACCCGAGCACGTTGAGCTTGATGAGCTATTAGCGCAGTCAGATATAGTCACGTTTCATGTGCCGTTAGTAAAAACAGGTACGCATAAAACACTGCACATGCTTGATAAAAAGCGCTTAACTACGCTTAAACCTGGACTTACTTTAATTAACGCCAGCCGAGGTGATGTGATTGATAATCAAGCATTACTTGAGGTGATGGAAGCAGGCGCTGAGCTCGATTTAGTGTTGGATGTGTGGGAAAACGAACCTAACATTTTAACCGAGTTACTTGAGCATGTTCGCTATGCCAGTGTGCACATTGCCGGACATACTCTTGAGGGTAAAGCTCGGGGTACACAAATGTTGTATCAAAGCTTGTGTGAGCTAAAAGGGGTTAACGCAATAAAATCACTTGATGATTTTTTACCGCCTCCTGCAATTAAAAAAGTCGCCCTAGGAAGTAGTTTTAGCGAAACAGATATAGCTCGTTTAGTGCATTTAGTTTATGACGTACGCCGTGATGACGGCATTTTACTGCGTCACTTGGCCGATGAAGGCTTTGACAGTTTACGAAAAAATTATCCAACCCGACGTGAATTTAGCACCGTGGTGGTTGAAGGTGATAGCACCGAGCTTGCTGCACTTGCGCAGCTTGGTTTTACTACAGCAAACTAATTTAATTAGCACGGTTGTTTTAATCGTGCTTACAGAGGATGAAATATGTCGCAAAAATATAACGTTGCCGTACTCGGCGCTACAGGCCTTGTAGGTCGTCAAATCATTGAAACTTTGGAAGAACGTAAATTTCCGGTCGATCAGCTGTTTTTATTAGCAAGCAGCCGCAGTGCTGGCGAAGATATAAAGTTTCGTGGTGAGACCATAGAAGTACGTGATGTTGAAGGCTTTGACTTTAGCCAAGCGCATATCGGTTTATTTTCTGCTGGTGGCAGTGTATCGGAAAAATATGCCCCTATTGCCGCAGATGCTGGGTGTATCGTTATTGATAACACATCTCACTTTAGAAATGACTTTGAAGTGCCGCTTATTGTGCCAGAAGTAAATGCATCGAGCTTAGCCGATTTTAGAAATCGTAATATTATCGCCAACCCTAATTGTTCAACCATTCAAATGATGCTTGCGCTTAAGCCTATTTATGATGCATACGGCATTGATCGTATTAACGTTTCAACTTACCAAGCGGTGTCGGGAGCGGGTAAAGAGGCAGTTGATGAACTGGCTAAACAAACTGCAAATTTAATGAATGCACGCCCAATGGAAAACGAAATATTTCCTAAGCAAATTGCGTTTAATGTAATACCGCAAATCGATAGCTTTGAAGATAACGGCTATACGCGCGAAGAAATGAAGATGGTAAACGAAACTCACAAAATTTTAGGCGATACAACCATTGCGGTAAACCCGACTTGTGTTCGCGTCCCTGTATTTTTTGGTCATTCTGAGTCAATTAATATTGAAACGCGTATGCCTTATGATTTTGAGCATGTAAAGCAACTATTGAGTGATGCGCCAGGTGTTGAACTAATTGATGATGCTGGCGACTACCCAACGGCTGTGTCGGATGCCAGTGGTAATGATACTGTTTATATCGGCCGTTTACGTGCTGATATTTCACACCCACATGGATTAAATATGTGGGTAGTAAGTGATAATACCCGTAAAGGGGCTGCAACCAATAGTGTACAAATAGCAGAAGAACTGATTGCTAATTATATGTAATTAGCCTGAAAATAGTGATAATTTCAATAAACGGCAAACCACAGTGGTTTGCCGTTTTTTTATGCTTTAACCGCCATTTTTTTGCCACTTATTAACTGAGAGAGTGTAAACATCTTGATAAACAACATAAAAATATTTTTATCTTGATGTTTAAGGTATTTATTTTCAATGCGTTGCGATGGATATTATGGCTTAACTGGTTTATAGTTTGTAACTGGAATAGAGCTTGCAATAAAAATAGATTGTAATAAAAATGTGCGTTGGCCACGTGGCTAACAACGGCAAGAATAATCAATGTTTAAGCGCCAATTTTAAAGCGCTGCGTTAACATTTAAACATTAAAGGATCAGCATGCGCGGTTTCGTTTCACTTATTATATTAGCGTCTGCACTGATGGTAACGACTGTTTACTCTCAAGACAGTACCCAATTAAGAGGGCCTAAAGGCGCAGATTATGGCGCGCAGGGTCGCTCTATTGGGCCAATAAAACCAACCGATACACTTTGGCGTATTGCCGTTAAAGTTCGCCCAGATAACTCAGTCAGCATTTATCAAGTTATGCAGGCCTTGTATAACAAAAACCCCAACTCATTTTTAGAACAAAACTTAAATCACATGCAAAGTGGTTCGTATTTAAAAATACCTACTTTGGCAGAAATTAGACGAGTAAACCCGCAATTAGCTAAGCAACGTTCTGAGCAAGACGATGAACTGTGGGAAAAAAAGAAAAATGGCACACTCACTCAAGCAGAGATCAATTCAGCACAAACACAAGTAACCCAAGCCCGCAAAGCAGACGTTGATGAAGCCAAAAAAGAATTACAACAAGAATTAAAAGCGATTAAAACAGATCAAGGTAATAAATTAGTTGAGCTTCAGCAGCAGTTTAAAAGTTCGGTTAGTAACGTAGAAGAGATTTTAGTTGAAAACAACAACCTTAAAAAACAGCTTACAGGTATTTCAAACGAGTTAGAAAACGTTCGTTTACAACTAGGCCAAGATAGTGAAATTCAACAACAGTTAAAAGAATTAATCGTTAAGCAAAACGAGATCATTGCACAGCAAAAATTAAAAGATGCAGAGCAAGAGAATGAATTTAGCTTTGCTGCATTACTCTCGAACCCTTTGGTACTCATTTTATTAATGACCATTCCAGCGTTGTTGATTATTTTTGCTGTAGTTATGTGGCTGCGTAAGCGTGGTAATAACCAAGAGCCTGAGAGTAACGATGATGAATTTATACCACAAGCGCCTGCTTATACTGACCCTCTAGATGAAATGCCAGAACCCACGCTTGACGAAGCGCCTGCTCCCGATCCACTTGATGATTTAAGTGTGCAGTTAGATGAGAACATGGATGACGTATTACTTGATGATGATGTGGAGTTTAATGATGAGCTCGATGATGACAGTTTATTAGATCAAGATGAGTTAGAAAGCTTACTTAATGATGATGTTGTTTTTGAAGATGAAAATACTGAGGGCGATGAACTTGATGTTTTCATGCAACAAGATTTTGATAGCCCTGATGAAGATGACACGGGCGATACAATTAATCTTGACGAATCGGATGATATTTTAAGTGCGGATGATTTAGATAGTCTGTTTGATGAAGAAGATGACGATTCATTACCAGATGAACCCCAAGGTGAATCGAATGATGATATGGCTGCACTCAGTGAAGAGCTTGCCGAAGAGGGCGAAGACTTCGACATTGATGATTTACTCGATGAAAATAATGAGCAGGCAACTGACACATCAGCAGACGATGACGAATTTGATATTGACGATTTACTCGATGCAGAGCAACCCGATGCTGCAGAGAGTGAAGAAACCGATATTGACAGCTTAGTTGATGAAGATGACGAATTTGATATTGACGATTTACTCGATGCAGAGCAACCCGATGCTGCACAGAGTGAAGAAGTCGATATTGACAGCTTAGTTGAAGAAGATGACGAGATTGACATTGATGACTTGCTTGATGCAGAGCAACCCGCTGCTGCAGAGAGTGAAGACGCGGATATTGACAGCTTAGTAGATGAAGATGACGAAGTTAATATTGACGATTTACTTGATGCAGAACAATCGGCTACTGAAGCTCAAAGTGAAGAGCCAGACATCGACAGCCTAGTTGATGAAGACGAAGTAGATATTGACGATGTACTGGATGCAGAACAATCGGCTACTGAAGCTCAAAGTGAAGAGCCAGACATCGACAGCCTAGTTGATGAAGACGAAGTAGATATTGACGATGTACTGGATGCGGAGCAACCTGAAAGTGATGTTCATGATTCTGAAATAGATCATGCATTGGCGGACTCAATTGAAGATTTAACTGACGCGCAAGAAGAGTTAAATAGTGAAGATGTAGAATCTATCGCTTCATCTTTTGCTGAGCCAGAAGTAGAGCCAGAGCCAGGCGTTGAAGCTGAGCCGGAGCTTGAAGAAGAACCTGAACTTGAAGTAGAGCCTGAACTTGAAGTAGAACCTGAACTTGAAGTTGAGACTGAGCTTGAAGCAGAGCCAGAACTTGAAGCTGAACTTGAAGTAGAGCCTGAGCTTGAAGTAGAGCCTGAGCTTGAAGTAGAGCCTGAGCTTGAAGCAGCAGAGCCAAAACTTGAAGCTGAACCTGAACTTGAAGCAGAGCCAGAACTTGAAGTAGAGCCAGAACTTGAAACTGACCCTGAGCTTGAAGTTGAGCCTGAACTTGAAGTAGAGCCTGAACTTGAAGTAGAACCTGAACTTGAAGTAGAGCCTGAGCTTGAAGCAGAGCCTGAACTTGAAGTAGAACCAGAGCTTGAAGTAGAACCAGAACTTGAAGCTGAGCCAGAAGTTGCAGCTGAGCCGGAGCTTGAAGAAGAACCTGAACTTGAAGTAGAACCAGAGCTTGAAGCAGAGCCAGAACTTGAAGTAGAACCAGAGCTTGAAGCTGAGCCGGAGCTTCAAGCAGAACTTGAACCTGAGCCTGAGTTTGACGTTGGATCTGAAGGTGATTTTACCGATACATCTTCCACATTACTCGATCAAGAGGATGCCTTAGATGAATTTAACGATGAAAACCTTGAAAGTATTGATGATCTGTTAAGTGAGTTAGAACAACCTACCGACGACTATGTAGAAACACCAGATTGGTCAGTTGATGGTGTAGATGATGAACTTAAAGCAGAATCTGAACTTGAAGTAGAAGCTGAGCCAGAAATTGAAGCTGAGACAGAACTTGAAGCAGAGCCAGAACTTGAAGCAGAGCCTGAACTTGAAGTTGAGCCTGAACTTGAAGTAGAACCTGAGCTTGAAGCTGAGACAGAACTTGAAGCAGAGCCTGAACTTGAAGTTGAGCCTGAACTTGAAGTAGAGCCTGAACTTGAAGTAGAGCCTGAGCTTGAAGTAGAACCTGAGCTTGAAGCAGAGCCTGAACTTGAAGCAGAGCCTGAGCTTGAAGTAGAACCTGAGCTTGAAGTAGAGCCAGAACTTGAAACTGATCCTGAGCTTGAAGTTGAGCCTGAACTTGAAGTAGAACCAGAGCTTGAAGCAGAACCAGAGCTTGAAGTTGAGCCTGAGCTTGAAGAAGATCCTGAACTTGAAGTAGAGCCTGAACTTGAAGTAGAACCAGAGCTTGAAGTAGAACCAGAGCTTGAAGCAGAACCAGAGCTTGAAGTTGAGCCTGAACTTGAAGCAGAGCCTGAGCTTGAAGCAGAGCCTGAGCTTGAAGCAGAGCCTGAGCTTGAAGCAGAGCCTGAGCTTGAAGCAGAGCCTGAACTTGAAGCAGAGCCAGAGCCTGAGCTTGAAGCAGAGCCTGAGCTTGAAGTAGAACCAGAGCTTGAACAAGATCCTGAGTTTGACGTTGAATCAGAAGATGACTTTACCGATACGTCTTCAACCTTACTCGACCCAGAAGATGCGCTTGACGAGTACGACGGTGAAAACTTTAAAAGCGTTGATGATCTTTTAAGTGAACTTGAGCAAACAAGCGATGCAGATGAACACGTTCCTGATTGGTCACTCGACGATTTAAACGATGAGCTTGATGAAGATGAAATTGATTTAGGTGATGATCCGCTTGCTGGTGATATCCAAAACAATGATTTATCGACAGATGACGATGAGCTATACGAGCCAGAAATAGTTACACCGAGTGAAGAGCTTGAAGAATATCCTGAGTTAGAGCTTGATGATGAGTTGCCTTTATCTGATGAAGAGCATCAATCACTAACACCAGAAGAGCTACAAGGTGATAATTTAGACGGTGATGCAACGGGTATGTCACCAAGTCAAGCAGAGCAAGATCTCGCTAATGCACTATCCGCAGGTAATGATCTCGATAGCTTAGAAGACGATTTTGATGATGAATTATTACTAGACAATGAGTTTTCAGAGTCAAACACTGCGCAAGGTCTAGATAATGAAGTTTCAGAGCCTGAAAAGCTGACTGAACAAATTACAGATGGGCAAAGCGTTAGCACAGACGATGAGTTTGATGATGAACAACTTGATGCTTTAGCTGAATCATCAGAGTTTACTGACGAGCAAACGAACGCTGACCGTGAAGCTGATTTAACGCAAAGCCCAGTATCGCCAGAATCAGACATGATTTCAGATGATGAGCTTGACGATGAGTTCATGGCTGATTTAACACAAACTGATTTTGATGCCTTGCTTAATGAACTGGCAGAACCTGAAAATGTTGATTTAAGTGACAGCAGTGAGTTTGATGTTGATTTTAATAGCTTACTAAGTGAAGACTTAGCTGACGAAAGCGCATCCTCGTTGCAAGAGCCTATTGAGCAACCTGAGGTTACTGAGCCATTAGCGCAGGATGACTTTGTTGATATTGATGCCTTATTAGAGCAAAGCGATGAAGCTGATTTAGATCACGAACCTTACACAGACGTCGATATGGATGTTGGTTTAGGTGAGTATGATTCACTTCTGGCTGGTGATAACCCTATGGATGTTGATACCCAAAGCGGGGGTTACTCAGCTAAGCTTGATCTTGCACATGCCTATATTGAGATTGATGATGCAGACTCAGCAGTTAAAATCCTGGATGAGATCATTAATAATGGCCCGGATGATGTGCAAGAAGAAGCGCAAAGCTTAAAGGCTAAACTTAAAAATTAATAACCAAGCTCCTGTAAGGTATGGTTGATATGAAAACCCGTTATTAGTGATGCTAATAGCGGGTTTTTTGTATTGCATAGTTAGGAACCTTAGTTCGCTGCTTTTATTGGGACGCCATATAGCATAAAATGCAGCGTCGATTAGCACAGTAGGTAAAGCAGTAATTATGCGAGTAGCACTTGGAGTAGAATACAATGGCGCACGTTACAGTGGTTGGCAGCGTCAATCACACGTAAATAGTGTACAACAAGAAGTAGAAAAAGCGTTGTCGCGCATTTGTAATCATCCAGTTGAAATTGTATGTGCAGGGCGTACCGATGCCGGTGTACATGGCACTGGACAAGTAGTGCATTTTGATACACATGCTGAGCGTGAAATGGTGGCCTTTACATTAGGTATGAACACCTTATTACCCAAAGATATTGCTATTCGTTTTGCACAACCTGTGGCAGAAGACTTTCATGCCCGCTTTAGTGCAACTGCTCGTCGTTATCGTTATGTTATTTACAATTATGCGTTTCGTGGTGCGGTATTAAATGAAGGTGTTACACATTTTCATCACCCACTAGATGAAGTGAAAATGCAGCAGGCGTGTCAATATTTACTAGGTGAGCATGACTTTACCTCGTTTAGAGCGCTGCACTGCCAAGCTAATACGGCAACGCGAACGATTCATCATTTATCGGTACAGCGCCAAGGTGCTTATGTCATTATTGATATTAAAGCCAATGCGTTTTTACACCATATGGTACGTAATATTACGGGTTGTTTAATGGATATTGGCTTACACAAACATGAACCAATTTGGTTAAAAGAGCTGCTAGATGTTAAAGAGCGAGCTAAAGCGAGCGCTACAGCAAAAGCAGCAGGTTTATATTTAGTGGATGTTGATTATCCAGATCATTTTAATATCCCTAGAACGCCGCTAGGACCATTGTTTTTAGCCGACAGTGATATTTGATAAGTAACGAGATGTGTATATTTTGAGGCTAAATTTATACGCTGTTATTCGTATTGCTAACTACTAAGACCAGTTTTTTATACCGTGACAGCGTAATTCATGTTTTAATTGGAAAAATTTGTTTGCATGGTTAACATGTAGACTCGCGACACAGAACAGCATTAAGAGAGTTGCAAATGAGTTGGCTAGAAAAAATCTTACCAAAAACGACTAAATCTTCAGGTCGTAAAGAAATTCCAGAAGGTGTATGGGCTAAATGTACGTCATGTGATTCGATTTTATATAAAGCAGAATTAGAAAAATCACTGAACGTATGCCCTAAATGCGATCATCATATGCGTGTTAGTGGTCGTAAACGTCTTGAACAGTTTTTAGATGAAGGCGATCGTCACGAGTTAGGTGCCCAACACGAACCTAAAGATGTGCTTAAATTTAGAGACTCAAAAAAATACTCAGATCGTATCAATGCAGCTCAAAAGTCAAGCGGTGAAAAAGACGCGCTTGTCGCAATGAAAGGGAACCTAAAAGGCATTCCGGTTGCTGCTGTTGCATTTGAATTCTCATTTATGGGTGGCTCAATGGCATCGGTAGTGGGTGCTCGTTTTGTTGACGCGGTTGACCAATGTTTAGAGCATAATATGCCGCTGATTTGTTTTTCTGCATCGGGCGGTGCTCGTATGCAAGAAGCCCTTATGTCACTTATGCAAATGGCTAAAACCAGTGCGGCACTGGCTAAAATGACTGAAAAAGGCCTACCGTTTATTTCTGTAATGACAGATCCAACAATGGGTGGTGTATCAGCATCATTGGCAATGCTTGGTGATATTAATGTTGCAGAGCCTAAAGCTTTGATTGGTTTTGCCGGTCCGCGTGTTATTGAACAAACTGTTCGCGAAACGCTACCAGAGGGTTTCCAACGCAGTGAATTCTTGTTAGAACATGGCGCAATCGACATGATTATAGACCGTCGAGAAATGCGCGATACGCTTGCACGTATTCTAGCAAAATTTATGAACTTGCCTTCTACTGAGCAAGAGCATAGAGTAGCGTAAATTTCAGCTTTACTGATTACATGCTATGACAAAAACAATTCCTAGCCAATCATCAAGCCTTGATGATTGGCTTTGTTATTTAGAGAGTGTTCACCCTGCTAATATAGAAATGGGTTTAGAACGCGTTGCTCGTGTTGCTAACAACATTGGGCTTTTAACCACCTCAAGTAAAATCATTCTTATTGCAGGCACTAATGGCAAAGGCACAACCGCACGTTGTTTAGAGTCATTGTTATTAGCTCAAGGTTATCGTGTTGGTACTTATGCCTCTCCTCATTTAATTCGTTACAATGAGCGCGTACGCGTTGATGGCGCAGAGCTTGACGACCAATACCATGTAGATGCATTTAATTTATTAGAACAAGGTCGTGGTGACACCCCTCTGACTTATTTTGAATATGGCACCTTAGGGGCATTGGCACTATTTAAGCGCCTAGAGGTTGACTACGTGTTGTTAGAAGTGGGTTTAGGTGGGCGTTTTGATGCGACCAATATTGTTACCCCCTATGCCAGCATCATCACCACCATCGACTTAGATCATAAAGAATACTTAGGTGACACGCGTGAATTAGTTGCTTATGACAAAGCGGGTATTTTTCGAGAGAGTACTCCTGCAATTATTGGGGACTTAAATATTCCGCATACAATGACCGATTATGGTGAAGAGATTAACGCTAATATGGTGTTATCTGGCAGCGACTTTATTTTTAAAGA
Organism: Pseudoalteromonas sp. APC 3495; assembly: GCF_030407645.1. Classification (NCBI taxonomy): domain Bacteria; kingdom Pseudomonadati; phylum Pseudomonadota; class Gammaproteobacteria; order Alteromonadales; family Pseudoalteromonadaceae; genus Pseudoalteromonas; species Pseudoalteromonas sp. APC 3495. Next base: position 15,289 of record NZ_JASDDA010000002.1, read on the forward strand.
GCACGCGCAGAGTTTTAGTTGGCAATTTAAAGAGCATAATCTTGAGTTACCTAAACCAGCAATTCCATGCCAAAATGTAGCCACGGCATTAACCGCTCTATCGGTATTAAACTTATTACCGAGCGATGAGGTGATTACTCAGTGTTTAGCGAGCTTAGTCGTTGAGGGACGTTTTCAACAACTAAGTGCAGAGCCATTAGTGTATACCGATGTAGCACATAACCCTGAATCAGCTCGCTATTTAGCGACTAAATTAGCAAGCTATAAAGATAAAGGCTTTAAAATTCATGCATTAGCCGCTATGCTTGCTGATAAAGATAAGGTCGGAGTGCTTAAAGAAGTTAGTGATGTAGTAGATGAATGGTCGTTTGCGAGCTTAGAGGGCCCACGCGGCGATAGCGCTGCTAATTTACATCAGGCACTTCTAAGCATTCCTAATAGTTATTTTAAACAGGGTTATAATAGCGTAGAGGCAGCATTGGATGCTATCTTGCCAAACCAGCCAAGTAACACACTATTAATTGTATTTGGTTCATTTTTTACCGTGGCTGGCGCTATTCATTACTTTAAAAAATAGAGAGGATGTCGGTGAACTCAGGTTTTATTAATCGCTTAGTCGGAACAAGTATTGTGGTGATCGCAGCAATTGTGTTTATTCCCAATATACTCGATGGTGAAAAAGTGCACTACAAAGAAGGCTTTAAAGCGATTCCAGAACGCTCTGAGTTCAAGACCATTGATTTGCAAGAATCAATCGATCAAAAAGTGGCAAATGCACAGCCTTTAAAAGAGGATGAAGTTGAAGATATTCAGCCTGATGATGCCGCATTTGAACAGCAAAACAGTGCTGCTCAAACAGACATTACCGACCAGCCTGCAATGGTTGAAGCGGTAATACCTGATACAAACCAAAGCAGTACGGCTGCAATTCAAGAACCTACGCGCCCAGCTAACGAAAACTTAACTAGCATGGCGTATGTTATTCAGTTAGGTAGTTTTTCACATGCAGCCAATGTAAAAGCGCTGCAAGCTAAGCTCAAGGCTAAAGGGTTTAAAACTTTTACTAAACCAGTTAAAACGCCAAATGGGACGTTAACGAAAGTTTTTGTCGGACCATCACTGAATAAACAAGAACTGCAATCTCAACTTCCTGCACTTAAAGAGTTAACCAAACTCAACGGTAAAGTCACTCAATTTGAAGTGACCAAATAAATTCAATAAAAGGAAGTGTGTTTATCGCGAGATATTACACACTTACCTCGTCTTATTTTATACGTTTAAATAGACCTTTATCGCATTTTTAGCTCGCTACCTTTACTTATCAATGCCCACACAAAAATAGCAAAATAGATGCGCTATAAACAAAATGTTTGTTGTTTTTATAACGGTGAGACTGCGCTATTTTTAATCTAAAAATGGTGCGTGTTTACTCACCTGTAATCTCACGCTTAAACTTGCATCACAAGGAGGTTTAGGTATAGAATGCGCCCAAAATTAGCGACTAATTGGTTCTTATGATCTGGGTTGATTACGCCATTCTTGGCATTATTGCACTCTCTACCATCATCGGTTTAATACGCGGCTTTGTTAAAGAAGCTATGTCATTAGCGGTATGGGCAGGGGCTTTCATCATCTCCAGCTTATTTTATCAATATTTAGCTTCCTTCCTAACATCCATTTCTGAACCCCTTTTAAGAAATGCGGCGGCCATTGCCATATTATTCTTTGCGACGCTATTGTTAGGCGGTTTACTAAACTATATTTTAGGTGAGCTTGTACAGCGAACCGGATTATCCGGCACAGACCGTGTTTTTGGTGTGGTGTTTGGTGCTCTTCGAGGCGTGTTGGTCGTGAGCGCGTTACTCTTCTTTCTTGATGCTTTTACTGGTGCGCCAAGTACGCATTGGTGGGGCAACTCTATTTTGATTCCAGAATTTGGCTTTGTAGTTGAATGGTTCTTTTCGTACCTAGAAAACAACTCGAGCTTTTTAAATTCAGTAAACCGTTAATCGGCGAGGATAAATTACATGTGTGGTATCGTTGGAATAGTCGGAACATCGCCAGTTAATCAGGCGATTTATGATGGCTTAACCGTTTTGCAACACCGTGGCCAAGATGCTGCGGGTATCATAACTATTGAGAACAATACATTTAGCTTGCGCAAAGCAAATGGCCTAGTGAAAGATGTATTTCACACTCGTCATATGAAACGTTTGCAAGGCAATATTGGCATTGGCCATGTGCGTTACCCAACAGCGGGTTCTTCAAGTTCGTCAGAGGCTCAGCCGTTTTATGTAAACTCTCCATTTGGTATAGCGCTTGCGCATAATGGTAACTTAACCAATGCCGAGTCGTTAAAAGAGCAGTTATTTTCAGAGGCACGTCGCCATGTTAATACGACCTCTGATTCTGAAATTTTACTTAACATCATGGCGCATGAGCTAAGTAAATCAGACAAACTAAAATTAGACCCTGAAGATATTTTCACCGCGGTTACTGAAGTTAACAATAAAGTAAGTGGCGGTTATGCCACTATCGCCATGATTATCGGTCATGGTATTGTGGCGTTTCGCGATCCAAACGGTATTCGTCCATTGGTGTTTGGTAAACGTGAATCAGCAAACGGTACTGAATACATGTTTGCCTCAGAAAGCGTAGCATTAAAGCCTGACGGTTTTGAATTTGTTCGTGACGTTGCCCCAGGCGAAGCTATTTATGTCACTGAAAATGGAGAGTTTCACTCTTTAAGCTGTGCAGATAAAGTGTCTTACTCACCGTGTATTTTTGAATTTGTTTATTTTGCGCGACCGGATTCGACCATTGACCGTATGTCAGTGTATGCAGCGCGTGTAAATATGGGGACTAAGTTAGGTGAAAAAGTAGCGCGTGAATGGGCAGACAAAGACATTGATGTGGTTATTCCTATTCCAGAAACCTCGTGTGATATTGCATTAGAAATGGCACGCGTGCTTGACTTACCATATCGCCAAGGCTTTGTTAAAAATCGTTATATTGGTCGTACGTTTATTATGCCTGGCCAAGAGCTTCGTAAAAAATCAGTTCGCCAAAAACTCAATGCGATTGACCGTGAGTTTAAAGGTAAAAATGTCCTACTTGTTGATGACTCAATTGTACGTGGTACCACCTCAGCACAAATTGTAGAGATGGCACGCGAGTCAGGCGCTAAAAATGTTTACTTTGCATCAGCAGCACCTGAAATACGCTTTCCAAATGTATACGGTATAGATATGCCATCTGCGGCAGAACTTATTGCACACGGCCGTGAAGTAGAAGATATTAACCAAAGCATTAGCTCTGATGGTTTAATCTTTCAATCGTTAAGCGATTTAATTGCTGCCGTTAGCCAAGAAAACCCAGAGATCACTAAGTTTGAAACATCAGTGTTTGACGGACAATACATTACTGGCGACATTGATCAAGATTACTTAAACCGTATAGATAAGCTGCGCAACGATTCAGCTAAAAGCATCCGTGAAAACGCAATGTCATCTGGTTTAGAAATACATAATCAAGATGAAAACGAATCTGATTAATAATGTAATGTTAGCCTGATAGTATTTTAAGGCTAATAAAAAAAGGAGCTTAACAGCTCCTTTTTTGCGTCTATGATAAAGGAATATTTAAGTAAACATGGGGCTGATAATACCGTTGGTCCATAGCATAGCGGTAAGTGCTAATATAATAACCAGTAAAATTAATCCACAGGTAACAACAGAGCTTGCATAAATAAAGCCGCGCTCTTGCGGAATGTGCATCAAAATTGGCACGCCGGTGTACAGTAAATAAACTGAGTAGGCGAGTGCAACTAATCCAACACACACCACAAACCACAGCTCAGGCCAAAAAGCTGCCAATGCCGACATAAACACCGGTGTAGCGGTATAAGCTGCCAGCTCAATTGTTTGGGTAAAAGTCGGTTTAGCACCAAAAGTAACCGCCATCCAATGGGCTAAATAGGCCAGTGCAAATACACCGCCAATTAAAGCGACATACATGGCTGCGCCAATCATCAGTGCGCTTTCATGGGTTAAAAATACTGGATTACCTGTACCTATACTCCAGCCTAAGTAAACCGATGAGTAGTACCCCATTGCAGAGGGAAATAAAGCGATAAGCAAAATGTGCGATAAGCTATAGGTTAAGCTTTCGTGACGGTTATCAATTGTTTGCCATTCTTCGAGTGGATGGGCGTATAAACCCCATAGGTGATTTAGTATCATTGCGTGCTCTCCATAAAAGGATATATTACTGTTTGGTTATAATTGGTTTGTTTTTATACAGTCCATTTAGTTATGGTTCAGTAAGTATACAAAGTCAAGTTATCCACATGCTTGCAATAAGGGCGAGTGTTTATTTTATTCAGAGTAATATTTCATGTTAAAATGACATAATCGCAATTTTTAGCAATGAGTAGTCAGCGTGCCACATAGCCAGCTTTTAGAGCCAATTAACAATTTTTTATTATGCAGTACTCCCGATGAGTGGGTTGAACAAGCAATCAAAAAAGAAAACTTACCCATCATATTAATTGATCACTTAATATGTGAATTAAAAGCGGCGCAAAGTGCCATGTTTTTAATTCGTAAGTATGCGGTAGATAAAGAGAGCAGTGATGCACTGCTTGAATGGCTTAAACCGTTTGAAACGCTTATTTATAAACGTGAGGGAAATTGGCGTGATTTAGCGGCTAAAAATAAACTCACTAAATCCATTATCCCTAAATCTGACTCGCCTTATGGCCAAGATTTAATTGATAAAATGGTAATGCTGATAAAAGAAGAGCTGCATCATTTCTATCAAGTGCTCGAAATTATGGATGAATACGGTGTTGAATATAAAAGTATAACGCCATGTCGTTATGCCAAAGGCATGCTACGCAATGTTAAAACGTTTGAGCCTAATGCCTTAGTTGATAAGCTTATTGTAGGTGCTTACATAGAAGCTCGCTCGTGTGAACGCTTTGCCAAGCTTGCACCCCATGTAGATAAACGCTTAGGGGATTTTTATATTTCATTGCTGCGCTCTGAGGCACGTCATTACCAAGATTATTTAACCCTTGCTCAAGACATTGCTGATTTTGATATTACCGAGCGGGTAAAAGAATTTGCTGAAATAGAAGCGCAACTAATTATATCAGACGATGAAGACTTTAAATTTCACAGTGGCGTACCCGTTACTGTTTGCCAATAACCCGTTTTTTCACCTGAAGCTGCTACGGTTAAGTAATTAGCTGTAGCAGTTACCTTCTAATTAAACGTTGTGTTTAAATTAGACACATCCAATACCCTCTTCTAATATTGAAATAATTACTAATTTATTTAAGTATTTTATCTATGGCTTTGAAATCATTTTAATAACAGAGCCATACCATATTTATTATTGGGTGAGAATATATGCAAGATAAAGAGGGATTATTTGTATTTGCAGCTGAAGAAGAACAAGCAGATACAGATCTGAAAACATGGAAAATATTAACCGTTGAGGATGATCTTGATTATCAAAACGCGTTAGTTAACAGTTTAAAAGAGCTAAAAGCCAAGGACGGTTATAAATACGAGTTGTTAACAGCAAACTCGGTACCAGAGGCCGCTTTGGCGTTGAGCATGCACCCTGATATTGCACTTATTTTTATAGATGTGGTGATGGAGGAGGATGACTCAGGTCTGCGTTTAGTGAATACTATTCGAGAGGTCATCGGTAACGCAGAAATGCGTATTGTGCTGTTAACAGGGCAACCTGGTTTTGCACCAGAGAGCGATATCATGAAAATGCTCGATATCGATGAATACTGGAATAAATCAGACCTATCTGCCGAGAAGCTGCAATCAATTGTTAATAGCAACGTGCGCACTTGGGAGTATATCTCACAAATTAGGTCAGCCAAGCAAGGTTTACAGTTGGTGCTTGATGCATCTAGAAGTATTAACGGTAAGCACGATATGGCCTCTTTCTCTTATGCTGTGCTTAAAGAAATTAGCAACATTTTAAAAATAACCGAAGGTGGTGGTATTTTTTGTTCGAGTAATTCAGACCCTAGCTCTGAATGTTTAATACTCTCAACCCATGGTTGCTTTAGTGGCATTAAAGGGCAACCTGTGGGACCTAATCTGCCTGCAGAAATGCTGCAAGACTTTAAACAAGCGATTAGAGAGCGTCGTCATATTTTTTCAAAGCACCACAGTGTGTTTTTTTTCGAAACGCCAGATCAGCAGGGCGCTGATTACATAACTATCGTCAAATCAGACAACCCAATTAGTGAGCAAAACGAATATTTACTTAAAGTATTTAGTGAAAATGTGAGCACAGGATTTGCTAATATTTCGTTATTAAATCGCTTAACCGAGCTTGCTTATACCGATGTGTCACTTAACTTGCAAAACCGTAACTGGCTAACCCGTGAAATAAAGAACATGAATGCGCAGGAGCGGCTAAAAACGCGATTGGTCATTTTTGATATTTATCAGTTTGACGAAAAAGCATTCACCTTTGGTCATGAATTTTGTAATAAATTAATGAAGTTAGTTTACCAGAGTATTGTTGATAGCTTTACTAGGTATGACCCCCGCATAGCATTGATTAGTAACAAAGCGTTTGGCATGTTAGTGAGCGTTGACTTTGATATCTCAGATGCAGTTAGTTACTTTCAAAATAAACAAAAATTCGAAATTGAACAAGTTAAGCAATACATTGATGTCCGTATTTTAGAATTAAAATTAAATGTAGCTTTAAACTTAACACCTGAAAAAGTAATCAGTCTTGCAGAGTCGAGCCTGAACTCTTCGCAGCTAAACCAAACTAAGTATATTCAGCATACCGAGGAAAAAACAGATCAAATTACTCGTCGTTATGAGCTGATGGCTGAGCTCAGAACGGCTATAGGTAATAAAAGTTTACAAGTGGCGTTACAACCCAAAATCAGCTTATCAACCTTGAAACCAGCAGGTTTTGAAGCGCTCGCTAGGTGGCAAAGAGCTGATGGCAGCTTTGTACGCCCTGATGAATTTATAGAGTTAGCTGAAACAGCCGGATTAATTAATGAACTAGACCATGTAATTTTCGAAAAAATACTAGAGACTATTAATCAACTTAAAGAGCAAGGCTGCAACTTACCCGTTGCATTTAATGCATCCTCTTATGATTTAGTTGAACCTAGTTACTTTGAGCAAATAAAAACTAAAATTGAAGAGTACAACATTCTGCCTTCTATGCTTGAGCTAGAGGTGACAGAAACGCAAGCCATAAGTAACTATAACTTAATTAAAGAAGCACTTGAACGGTTTATCGCCTTAGGTATGAAAGTCAGCATTGATGACTTTGGCACTGGTTACTCGTCGTTAGCTCACATTAATGAAATACCGTCTACGTCGATAAAAATAGATCGCTACTTTGTTAGTGATCTTGAATTTAATGACAACAATCAGTACATGATTAAGATGATATTATCTTTAGCGAATCAGTTTAACTTCTCGGTAATTGCTGAAGGTGTTGAGAATGAATTTGAGGCTCAGTGGTTACATCAGCAGGGGTGCGAAACTGCTCAAGGATACTACTTTTCTAAACCATTATTTTTAAAAGATTTAATTGTGTGGCTAAAACAGTTTGAAGTGAGTAAGAATGAATAGCCTTAACAGCTTGCCGGTCGGCTCAAAAAAAAGTGTGTTATTAAAGTCTTCGTTCAGTTTATTTATCACTTTATTTATTGGCTGGCTTATATACGAACAAACATATCAAGAAAAAATAAACACCATAAAAGCTAAGCAAGATGAAAAGTTAGTCCTTATCAGTGGAGATTTTTCTAAAGAGCTCAGTAGTATTAAAAAGCTTACGCGTATCCTGGCCCAAGGGCCGATTTTAAAAAGCGACACACCAAACAAGCCTATACAATCAAAGCAAAGAAGAGATGAAATAAATAACTATTTTTTAAATTTTGCTGCTATCTCTACTAATATCGCGCAAATTCGCTGGCTAGATACACAAGGCCAAGAGCAATACCGCATTAACGCAGCCAATGGTATTGGCGAAATTGTATCGCCTGATGAGTTGCAAAATAAGCAAACCCGTTACTACTTTCAAAAAGGGATGCAGGTCAGTGCGCCTGACATTTTTGCCACAGAAATAGATTTAAATATCGAACGCAACCAAATTGTAATGCCTCATCAACCAACAATCCGTGTAACCTATCGTACGGATAAAGAAAATTACCTATTAGATGGTTTGCTAGTGGTAAACTTTAACTTAGATTATTTGTTTGATCAGATTAAAAGTTACAACCAAGAGAGCACTTTAATTAGCATTTTAAACCACGATGGCTTTTGGTTATTAAATACTGATGCTGAATTAGAGTGGGGGTTTATGTATGGTAAAAATGAGCAAACACTCGCTTTAAAAAAACCAGAGCTTTGGCAGCAAATTATTGATGGCAATGTAGAATATGGTTCGCACTTTTTTAACCATAGTCTTTATACCTACCGCCGTTTTTCTATTTTTTCGTTGCGCGAGAACAAAGGTAGAATTAGCAATGCTGACAAAGAATTAATTATTCTTATAAGTAGCCCCAATGAATTGTTAATAACTGTACGAAATGCGGCCTTACGGTTAGCGTTAATTTGCAGTGGATTACTATGTTTAATTAGCTTTGGTTTTATTTATCGTGAGTATAAGTTTCAAAATCAGCTATTAGCCCTGTCACATAAATTACATATTGAAAAGATAGAACTAGATATCGTTAACCGTGAGCTTGATGCCACAATTAAGCAGCAGCAGCAACTGCAAGAAGGGTTAATTGAAGCGCAAAAACTATCCTCATTAGGGTTGCTCGTGGCAGGTGTTGCTCATGAAATGAATACGCCTATCGGTGGAGCCGTTATTTCTGTTTCAAATGCAGATATGGCATTGAATAAATTAAATGAAGCGATGAAACAGGGGCTGACTAAATCAACGTTAGAATGTACTACAACAAGTATTGGAGAGAACCTAGCGCTGGCTAAAATTAATTTAAATAAAACCGCCGTATTAGTAAAAAGTTTTAAAAAAATGGCGATTGATCGCCATAATGATGAATTTATAGCATGTGATATTGAAAAAATTATTGAAGAGCTATTATTGTCATTAAACTCCAGGTTAAAAAACTCGCCAATAAAAGTGAAAACTGTTTTTTTACTTAATAAACAGATGATTAGCTTGCCAGGTATTATTTCTCAGGTTGTCGAAAACTTAGTGGTTAATGCGCTAAACCATGCTTTTGATGAAAAGCAGGAAGGGGTAATAGAAATAAAAGTCGAACAAGCGACTAATCATAGGGTGAGGCTGAGCGTGTCAGATAATGGCAAAGGTGTTGATGGTGAGATAAAGGCAGATATATTTGAACCCTTTTATACTACAGCTAGAGGTAAAGGTAACACGGGTTTAGGTTTATATATGGTTTATCAATGGGTAACCCAGATTTTAAAAGGGGACATCAAACTTCATTCAGAACCACAAAGCGATACCTATTTTAAAACGCAATTTATTATTACTTTACCTGACTTAAAAGCAAAGTCTCATTACGGTTAGTCAATAAAGGCTAAAAACCCTACAAGGGGGTCGAAACTAACTCTTGAGAATCAGGGGTAACCACTAAATACGAACCTTGAGTATACCAATCGCCCAATACTGTGCGAGTAAGCGTTTGGTTATTAACTTCATAGGTATGTACATCAGGGCGGTGAGTATGGCCGTGGATCATATTAGCCACGTTATGTTTGGCGAAGGTTTCGAGTACTGCGCTTTGCACTACATCCAGTATTTCTATAGGTTTGTCTGCTTGGCTAAGTTTACTTTTTTCACGTGCATCACGCGCTATTTTTTTACGATACCGCAATGGCATAGCAAGCATAAGTTTAGGCCACCACCAACCACGGCTCTTTCGACGAAACTTTTGGTACTCAACATCCTGGGTACACATTTCATCACCGTGCAAAATGACAGTAGGAGTGCCGTAGAGGTCGATCACTGTTTGCTCATTCAGTAAGGTCATTCCTGCCATATTGGCGTACTGTTCTCGCATGATAAAGTCGCGATTACCGTGTACAAAATAAATAGGAATACCTAAGTTATTAACTGCTTTTAGCTGTTCTGCCACTGCCGCTGAGAGTTCGCTAACATAATCGTCACCAACCCACACTTCAAAAAAATCACCTAAAATATATAGGGCGTCTACTTTTTGAGGAGTAATATGGGCGTGTAAAAATTTAAAAAATGCCGCTGTAATATCAGGGCGATTTTCACTCAAATGTAAATCGGCAATAAAGTAGGTTTGGCGAGTCATGGTGATTCCATTTAGATAAAAGCGGGTGAATACCCGCTTTATGTATTCTTTGAAGAATAATGCGGTCTTAGCTGACAGTTACACTTTCAATTACCACATCTTCAAGTGGTACATCTTGGTGGAAGCCATTGCTACCTGTAGCAACACCTTTGATTTTATTTACTACGTCCATGCCTTCTACTACTTCAGCAAACACACAGTAACCCCAGCCCTGTGATGTTTCACTGCTGTGGTTTAAAAAGTCGTTGTTATTTACGTTAATGAAAAATTGCGCTGTAGCTGAGTGTGGATCAGGCGTGCGTGCCATTGCTAATGTACCTACTTTGTTAGATAGGCCGTTGTTCGCTTCATTTTCAATTGGGTCGTTTACTTCTTTTTGTTCCATACCCGGTGCAAAACCACCGCCTTGAACCATAAAACCATCAATTACACGATGAAAAATAGTGCCGTTATAAAAACCTGAGTTTGCATACTCTAAAAAGTTTTTTACTGTATTTGGAGCTTCGCTTTCGTGCATTTTAATGGTGATATCACCAAAATTTGTGTGTAGAACAACCATGAGATTTCCTATAGCTGGTTTGAATATTGACGCTATTTTATCGTAGTTGACCCAGATTAACAAAGAGCTTTGATAAACCGCTAGAGCCCATGCTTAGCAAGTGGTAACATAGCTTTTCTGTTAATCGTGAAGGAAAGCAACTAAATGGTACAAATATACAACACACTGACACGCCAAAAAGAAGAGTTTAAACCTATGGTCGATGGAAAAATCGACATGTATGTGTGTGGTATCACCATTTATGATTACTGTCACATTGGCCATGCACGCACATTTGTGGGTTTTGATGTAATTGTTCGCTACCTTCGCCACTTAGGTTACGATTTAAAGTATGTACGTAATATTACCGATGTTGATGATAAAATTATCAAGCGCGCAAATGAAAACGGTGAGGCGATTAACGACTTAACCGTGCGTATGACTAAAGCCATGCATGAAGACTTTGACAGTTTAAATATGCTACGTCCTGATATAGAGCCAACCGTAACCGGCCACATGGATGAAATTATTGCTATGGTTGAGCGTTTGATTGCCAAAGGCCACGCTTATGTTGCAGCCGATGGCGACGTTTTATTTGATGTTTCTACCTTTGAGCAATACGGAGCTCTTTCGCAACAAGATTTAACCATGTTGCAATCAGGTTCGCGTGTTGAAGTAGCTCAAGATAAAGACGATCCTCTTGATTTTGTTTTATGGAAAAAAGCCAAAGCAGGGGAGCCGTCGTGGTCATCACCTTGGGGTGAGGGTCGCCCTGGTTGGCACATAGAATGTTCAGCAATGAGCTCTAAGCATTTAGGTGAGCATTTTGATATTCATGGTGGTGGTTCAGACCTACAGTTCCCTCACCACGAAAACGAAATCGCGCAATCGTGCTGTGCAAATAATGGCCAGTATGTAAATACTTGGATCCACACCGGTATGGTACAAGTGAACAAAGAGAAGATGTCTAAATCGTTAGATAACTTTTTTACCGTTCGTGAGGTATTAAAACAATATGACGCAGAGTCGGTTCGTTACTTTTTAATATCAGGTCATTACCGCAGTCAGCTCAATTACTCTCAAGAAAACTTAGACCAAGCACGTTCGTCTCTTGAGCGTATTTACACCGCATTACGTGGCGTTGAGCCAGTTGAATGTGAGCTTGAGGGTAATGAGTATGTGGCTAAGTTTAGAAAAGCCATGAATGATGACTTTAATTCGCCAGAAGCATTACCGGTTGTGTTTGAAGTTGCTAAAGAGCTAAATCGTGTAAAAGACAGTGATAGCGAAAAAGCAGGACATTTAGCCTTTATTCTACGTAGCTTAGGTGAAATACTTGGTATTGCTCAACAAGCACCAGAGGCATTTTTACAAGGCGGTCAAAACGACGATGAAGTGGCTGAAATTGAGGCACTGATTGTAAAACGTAATGACGCACGTGCCAGTAAAAATTGGGCTGCAGCAGATGAAGCTCGCGATGCTCTAAATGCACTGGGTGTGGTACTTGAAGATTCAGCGGGTAAAACAACGTGGCGTAAAGCTTAGGGTTTGTTAACCTTTGCGTATTTAGTCATAACGCGCGGATCACAAAAAAAAGGGTTGCCATAGGGTAACCCTTTTTTGGTTATATCAATTGCATTAAATTGATTATGCTTTTAATAAAATTGATGTTATTGACCTCAATCATAGTTGAGGTTTTAAACTCGCATTCATCAATTTAAAAATGGAAAATTAATGAATATTTTACTTGCCATGATCCCTGCTTTTTTATGGGGAACGACTTATGCGGTAACTAAATACGCAACCCCAGAGTGGCCGCCAATCTTACTAGGGGCCATACGTGCACTCCCTGCTGGTTTATTATTGTTGTTATTTAAACCTTCTTGGCCAACGGCTAAACAGTGGCCAGGCATTTTCCTAATAGGCGCAATCAATATTGCGTTGTTTTTTAGTTTTATTTTTGTAATGGCGATTAATTTACCTGCTGCGATTGCAGGTGTCGGTATGGTGTCTGTACCGGTAGTGGCATTATTGTATGCCTGGCTTGTTAAACGGCAACAGCCAGCGTTAGTGCAAGGATTTTGTGCCCTTGCTTTAGTGGTTTTAGCATGGCGCTTATTTGACCCACAACATATTGCACTTAATTTATTGGGAGTAGTGGCACTGATAGGGGCGCTATTGACTATTGTTATAGGCAGTACGCTGGTAAAAAAAGTGACCGCTAAAGTACACTGGTGGACAGTATTAACGTGGCAATTAATCATTGGTGGCAGTTTGCTAGCGATTGCTGCTGCAATACAGGCTTTTTATTTTGCTCCCCAGCAGTATCAATTTTTAACTGCATCAATAAATACAACCCAATGGCTGGCGCTATTTTGGCTGGTGGTGCCTAACACTGCTTTAGCCTATATTTTGTATGTTTGGTTATTAGGGCGAATGACAGTGGTTGAATTTACTTTTGGCACTATAGCTAACCCAATTGCCGGCATTTTATGTGCAGGGTTATTGATTAACGAACAATATGAAAGTTGGCAGTACACGATTATGTTATTAATGATCGTATTTTCGGTATTGCCACAAGGCTTGGCATTAATAAAACGAAGAATGATGATACAAAAAGCCCGCAATTAAGCGGGCTCTTCATTACTTTATTTTTTGTTTATTAGCTGTGATATTTTTCACACGCTTCTAGCGTATTTTCAATTAAGCTAGCAACCGTCATCGGGCCCACACCGCCTGGTACAGGGGTAATAAAGTCAGCTTTTTGTTCTGCAACGGCGTACTCTACATCACCCACTAATTTACCGTTGTCTAAACGGTTAATACCTACATCAATAACAATGGCGCCGTCTTTTATCCAATCGCCAGGAATAAATTCAGGTTTACCCACTGCTACAACCAGTAAGTCAGCACGGCGTACATGCGTTTCTAAATCTTGCGTAAACTTATGGCAAACAGTGGTGGTACATCCGGCGAGTAACAGCTCAAGTGACATAGGTCGACCCACAATATTAGAGGCGCCCACAACCACAGCATGCATGCCTTTGTAACGTACGCCGGTTGAATCTAGTAAAGTAATAATACCCTTAGGTGTACATGGACGAAGAGCAGGCATACGCTGTGCTAATCGGCCAATATTATAAGGGTGAAAACCATCAACGTCTTTGTGTGGAGTAATACGCTCAAGAATTTTTTCTGCATCTAAGCCCTCTGGTAAAGGGAGCTGCACTAAAATACCATCAATTTCACCATCAACATTCAACTCATCAATTAATGCTAATAGCGCTTGCTCTGTGGTGTCTGCTGGTAAGTCGAATGACTTAGAAATAAAACCAACCTCTTCACAGGCTTTACGTTTTGAACCAACGTAAACTTGGCTTGCTGGGTCTTGTCCAACAAGCACCACAGCTAATCCTGGGGCTCTAAGGTTTTGTGCAACACGTTCTGAAACTCGTTCAGCCACTGCGCTACGTACTTGTTTTGCTACTGCTTTACCATCAATGATGTTTGCCGTCATGGGTGACCTTTAATTAGGTTAATTAACTTGATACCGATACATTTAAAAAACGAATGCATATATAGGGGTTAAAATGCCGATAAAGAAAACACCTTTACCTTACTCATTTTTTAATATGGCGACTATTTTCGCAGAAAAGCGGTTGAGCGCCAAGTTGCTTTTAAATTATAAGCCCCCGAATTATAAAAAAGAGTTTAAATTTTATCCCTGTATCGTAATATTTGACCATTATGAACTAAAAATGAGCAATTGATTTGTTTTCTTAAAAAAACGTTTGACCTAACCCGGTCAAATCACTATTATGCACCCCGTTGTCAACGAGGTCACTCGCAGACAATAGTAAGTATCGGCGATTAGCGCAGTTTGGTAGCGCACTTGGTTTGGGTCCAAGGGGTCGCAGGTTCAAATCCTGCATCGCCGACCATTTTCCCCTAAAGTAAAACACACCTGATTTCTTTTTTAATTCAAAAAATTCTCTTTTTCTACCCTTATTCATTATATGTAATTTAATTAGCCTGTTTTTTATTCGCTTAGTCGTTATCTGCCTTGATCTACCCCAAATAATTGCCCCCCACACTCGACTATCATGAATATTAGGTTATAATGCCGCGTCTATTTGTTTAAAAATATAGTGCCCTTAGGGCAGAGCAGCAATGGTATCTCCTGGTAGCGACGGATTTTTTTAAGCTCTAAGGCTTGAATTTTATCAAGACGCCTATAGATTACTTTGTTTGTAATGAAGGCGAAAAGTCGCCAAAATTGAATATTGAGGTAAATCATGCAAGTTTCTGTTGAGACGACTCAAGGCCTTGAGCGCCGTCTGACCATCACCGTTCCTGCAGAGAACGTTGAGACCGAAGTAAAAAAACGCTTACAACAACTGTCAAAAACGCAGCGTATCGACGGTTTCCGTGCTGGTAAAGTTCCAGTATCAGTAATCAACAAGCGTTTCGGACCAGCTGTTCGTCAAGAAGTTGCTGGCGAAGTAATGCAACGTAATTACATTGAAGCAATTGTTGCTGAAAAAATTAACCCTGCTGGCGCACCTACATTTGCTCCAAAAGCACTTGAAGCAGGTAAAGATTTAGAGTTCTCAGCAACATTTGAAGTTTACCCTGAAGTTGAAGTTCAAGGTTTAGAGAAAATTGCTGTTGAAAAACCAGCAGTAGAAGTAACTGACGAAGATTTAGCAAACATGCTAGAAACACTTCGTAAGCAACACGCTTCTTGGGCTGATGTTGATGCAGCGGCTGGCGCAAACGACCGCGTAACGGTTGATTTCGTTGGTACTATCGACGGTGAAGAATTCGAAGGCGGCAAAGCTGAAGACTTTCCATTAGAACTTGGTCAAGGTCGTATGATCCCAGGTTTTGAAGACAACATCGTAGGTAAAAAAGCAGGCGAAGAAGTGGTTGCTGACGTAAACTTCCCTGAAGATTACCACGCTGAAAACTTAAAAGGTAAAGCGGCTCAATTCACTATCACAGTGAAAAAAGTTGAAGCGCAAGAATTACCTGAATTAAGCGATGAGTTTGCAACTAAATTCGGTGTTACCGAAGGTGGCGTAGACGCGCTTAAAGAAGAAGTTAAAAAGAACATGACGCGTGAGCTAGACCAAGCGGTTAAAGCTAACGTTAAAGACCAAGCAATCAAAGGTCTTTTAGAGCAAAACGAAGTTGAAGTGCCTAAAGCATTAATCGACCAAGAAGTTGACGCACTACGTCAGCAAGCTGCTCAACGTTTTGGTGGCAATGGTCAAAACATGCCAGAGCTTCCAGCTGAATTGTTCCACGAGCAAGCTGTAACACGTGTTAAAACTGGCCTATTATTAGGTGAAGTGATTAAAGCGAATGACATCAAAGTTGATGACGCTAAAGTTGAAGCATTGATTGCTACTGTAGCTTCTGCATACGAAGATCCAACTGAAGTAGTAGAATACTACAAAGCAAATGATCAACTAATGCAGCAAATGCGTAATGTAGCAATGGAAGAGCAAGCTGTTGAAGCTATTTTAGCTAAAGCAACTGTGACTGATGTTGAAAAAGCATTTGATGACATCATGAATCCACAGCAAGGTGCATAATAAGTCATTGACTTAAGCGCTCGCTAACGATTAAATGGCTCGTGTTACTCTGTTTATGCAGTGTGCCCGGGCCATTTTAGTTTGTGGTTCTTAATTAGCTAAAAATGATCATTATGCTTTTCTTAGAATAAGTATAAGCGCATAAGGAATTAAATAAGTATGAACACTGGTATGACAGATCCCCTAAACGCATTAGTCCCTATGGTTGTTGAGCAAACAGCTAAAGGCGAGCGCTCGTTTGATATTTATTCGAGACTATTAAAAGAGCGTATTATCTTTTTAACGGGCCAAGTTGAAGACAACATGGCAAACCTGATCTTAGCGCAAATGCTATTTTTAGAATCAGAGAACCCAGAGAAAGATATTTTCTTATATATCAATTCACCGGGTGGCTCTGTCACTGCGGGAATGGCTATTTACGATACAATGAACTTCATTAAACCAGACGTAAGCACAATCTGTGTAGGCCAAGCGGCTAGCATGGGCGCATTTTTACTGTCTGGTGGCGCGAAGGGTAAACGTTTTTGTTTACCAAATTCACGCGTGATGATTCACCAACCGTTAGGTGGATTCCAAGGTCAAGCGTCTGACTTTGAAATACACGCAAAAGAAATCCTGTCTATTAAAGACAAGTTAAATCGCTTAATGGCTGAGCATACTGGCCAACCGCTTGACGTTGTTTCACGCGATACAGACCGTGACAATTTTATGAGTGCAAGCCAAGCTGTAGATTACGGTATTGTTGACTCAGTATTTACTAATCGCGGTAGCAAGTAAGTATGCCTGCAAGCAGTGATGCTTGCTAATGAGAGTTACTATGCGAAAAACACTAAATTTTGGTATAGTTAAAGCGTATTAAAATAGCCACCAAGACTTTGGTGGCCAACGTAATAAAATGAGGTAGCTGAATGTCTGACACTCCTACAGACGGCGACAAAAGTAATAAATTGTTATACTGCTCTTTTTGTGGCAAAAGCCAGCATGAAGTTCGAAAGTTAATTGCAGGACCTTCAGTATACGTTTGTGATGAATGTGTAGAGCTGTGTAATGATATTATCAGGGAAGAAATTAAAGACATCGCGCCTAAGCATGATGCCGCTGACAAATTACCTGTGCCAAAAGAAATTCGTAACCACTTAGACGACTACGTTATTGGTCAAGACCATGCGAAGAAAGTATTGTCTGTAGCGGTTTACAATCACTACAAGCGTTTACGCAATCAATCAACTAAACAAGACGTTGAACTAGGTAAAAGTAATATTTTATTAATTGGCCCAACCGGGAGTGGTAAAACATTATTAGCTGAAACGTTAGCTCGTTTACTTGATGTGCCGTTTACTATGGCCGATGCCACTACACTAACCGAAGCCGGTTATGTAGGTGAAGATGTTGAAAACATTATTCAAAAGCTTTTACAAAAATGTGACTATGACGTAGAAAAAGCACAACGTGGTATTGTTTACATTGATGAAATTGACAAAATTTCTCGTAAATCAGATAACCCATCAATCACACGTGATGTATCAGGTGAAGGTGTACAACAAGCCTTACTTAAACTGATTGAAGGTACAGTGGCTTCTGTTCCTCCACAAGGTGGACGTAAACATCCACAGCAAGAGTTCCTGCAAGTAGACACCTCTAAAATACTGTTTATTTGTGGTGGTGCATTTGCTGGTCTTGATAAAGTTATTGAGCAGCGTAGCCATAAAAACACCGGTATTGGTTTTGGTGTTGACGTTAAAGAGTCGGCGGCGAGCCGTTCTTTGAGTGAAACATTTAAAGATGTTGAGCCAGAAGATTTAGTAAAATATGGTTTAATTCCAGAGTTTATTGGACGTTTACCTGTGGTTGCAACACTGACAGAACTTGATGAAGCCGCGCTGGTACAAATTCTAAGTGAGCCTAAAAACGCCATTACTAAACAGTTTTCAGTATTGTTTGGTATGGAAGATGTTGAGCTTGAGTTTCGTGATGATGCACTGCGTGCTATTGCTCATAAAGCAATGGAACGTAAAACCGGTGCGCGTGGCTTACGTTCAATCGTAGAAGGTGTATTGCTTGATACTATGTATGAGCTGCCTTCAATTGATAACGTTAGCAAAGTGGTTGTTGATGAAACCGTTATTAAAGGCGAGTCTGATCCTATCTTAATTTATGATAGCAGTCATCAAGAACACGCTGCGGCAGATTAAATTCTGAGCGAATTATAAAAAAAGGGAGCCAATGGCTCCTTTTTTTATAATTAATTTAATCGAGTTAACAAAAATTGTTGAACTTTAATTAGGTTATCCCCATATACTTGAGTAATCTTTAAATAAATGAAGTGCAAAGAGAAAATACAATGACGCTTGAGAGAAACGATCGAGTCGAAATCCCTGTGCTAGCACTGCGCGATGTGGTGGTGTATCCACACATGGTGATCCCGCTTTTTGTAGGCCGTGAAAAATCAATAAAATGCCTTGAAGCGGCAATGGATAAAGACAAACAAATTTTCTTAGTTGCACAAAAAGATGCAACTGTAGATGAGCCTGAGAAAGACGATATTTATCGTGTTGGGACAATTGCGACTGTACTTCAATTATTAAAGCTACCCGATGGTACAGTAAAAGTATTAGTTGAAGGCACACAACGTGCGAATATCGAAGAGTTTGTTGATAACGAAGACTTCTTCGTTGCCAATGCACAGTTTATTGAGTCTGATTCAGTGAACGAACAAGAACAAGATATCTTTATTCGTAGTGCATTGAGCCAGTTTGAAGGCTATGTAAAATTAAATAAAAAAATTCCACCTGAAGTGATGACCTCGGTCTCTGGTATTGATGAGCCAGCGCGCCTTGCTGATACCATGGCTGCGCATATGCCATTGAAAGTGCCTGAAAAACAAAAAGTACTTGAAATATCTAGCGTTACAGAACGTTTAGAGTACTTAATGGCGCTGATGGAAGGTGAAATAGACTTATTGCAAGTTGAGAAGAAAATTCGCACCCGCGTTAAAAAGCAAATGGAAAAATCGCAGCGTGAGTATTACCTCAATGAGCAAATGAAAGCGATTCAAAAAGAGTTGGGTGAAATTGATGACGTACCGGATGAATTTGAAGCGTTGAAAAAGCGCATTGAAGAGTCTGGCATGCCATCAGAAGCGAAAGAAAAAGCCACAGCTGAGTTAAATAAGCTTAAGATGATGTCGCCAATGTCGGCAGAAGCCAGTGTTGTTCGCTCATACATAGATACGTTAATTAACGTACCGTGGAAAAAGCGCTCTAAGGTGAAAAAAGACTTAGCCGGCGCGCAAAAAATATTAGATAGCGACCACCACGGCCTTGATAAAGTCAAAGAGCGCATTATTGAGTACCTCGCAGTACAACAGCGCACAAATAAACTTAAAGGGCCAATCTTATGTTTAGTTGGACCGCCAGGTGTAGGTAAAACATCACTTGGACAGTCTATTGCGCGTTCAACGGGTCGTAAATACGTTCGTATGGCACTCGGTGGTGTACGCGATGAGGCTGAGATTCGTGGGCATCGTCGTACTTACATTGGCTCTATGCCTGGTAAGTTAATTCAAAACATGACTAAAGTGGGCGTTAAAAACCCATTATTCTTGTTAGATGAAATTGACAAAATGTCAGCAGATATGCGCGGTGACCCTGCATCAGCATTGTTAGAAGTATTGGATCCTGAGCAAAACAGTCATTTTGCGGACCATTACTTAGAAGTTGATTACGACTTATCTGATGTGATGTTTGTTGCAACCTCAAATAGCTTTAATATTCCAGGTCCTTTATTAGACCGTATGGAAGTGATTCGATTATCGGGTTACACCGAGGACGAAAAGCTAAATATTGCTAAAGAACACTTAATTCCTAAGCAAATTAAGCGTAATGGTCTAAAAGCTAAAGAAGTTGAAATCGCCGACAGTGCTATCATTGGTATTATCCGTTATTACACTCGTGAAGCGGGCGTGCGTAATTTAGAGCGTGAAGTATCTAAGCTATGTCGTAAAGCGGTTAAAAATATCTTAATCGAAAAAGACACTAAAACAGTGACAATTGATGCAGATAACCTTGAAGAATACTTAGGTGTGCAACGCTTTGATTACGGTAAAGCAGAAGACGGCGACCGTATTGGTCAAGTTACAGGCCTTGCATGGACAGAAGTAGGCGGTGACTTACTCACGATTGAATGTGCTGCAGTACCAGGTAAAGGCAAATTGACTTACACCGGCTCGTTAGGCGATGTAATGCAAGAGTCGATTCAAGCGGCAATGACCGTTGTGCGTAATCGTGCTGATGAGCTGCGTATTAATAGCGACTTTTATGAAAAGCGCGATATTCACGTACACGTACCTGAGGGTGCAACACCTAAAGATGGCCCAAGTGCCGGTATTGCAATGGTAACGTGTTTGGTTTCAAGCTTAACCGGTAATGCGGTGCGCTCTGATGTAGCCATGACAGGTGAAATTACCTTACGTGGTGAAGTATTGCCTATTGGTGGTTTAAAAGAGAAATTATTAGCGGCTCACCGTGGTGGGATTAAAACGGTCATCATTCCAAAAATTAACGAACGTGACTTAAAAGAGATACCTGACAATGTATTGGCGGGTCTTGATATTCACCCAGTTACATGGATTGATGAGGTATTAAAGCTTGCTTTAGTGCATCTAGTTGATAGTTTTTCAGTCGAAACACCGAAAAAGCAGTAAAAAAGCCAAAAAAAGTGCTTTTAGGGGCTTTTCAAATCTAAACGGTATGATAAGTTAAGCACTGGTTTTCAAGCCTAGCCCTTGCAGGGCCTAGGCTTAAGAAAAATATAATCATATGAGCTTTAAATAAATGCTCAAAAATTTCAAAACAGTGATGTTAGTTTAAAAAAACAATCGCTCTTGATAACAACAATGAAAGAGGATGATATTGTGAATAAATCTCAATTAATCGATCAAATCGCAGCTGATGCTGACATTTCTAAAGCGGCTGCAGGTCGTGCACTAGATTCATTCATCGAATCTGTATCTGGCGCGCTAAAAGATGGCGACTCAGTTGCACTTGTTGGTTTTGGTACTTTCTCTGTACGTGAGCGTGCTGCTCGTGCAGGTCGTAACCCACAAACTGGTGAAACGATTCAAATTGCTGCAGCTAACATCCCAGCTTTTAAAGCCGGTAAAGCGCTTAAAGACGCAGTAAACTAATCACTGTGTAAACAAATTAGTTATGGCGAGTGAACAATACGCTTAATTATTCTAATCGATGAATTAAGTTACTTCACCGCCAGTTACTTCAAGTGAAAAAGCGTATCTGGTAAGATACGCTTTTTTTACATATGACAAGGTAGAAAAGACCTTGGTCAGAAAAGAGATAAACAAATGCTTGAGAAAATCAGAGAAGGTTCGCAAGGGCCGGTAGCCAAAGTCATTTTAGGCGCGGTGATTTTATCTTTTGCCTTAGCTGGGATCGGTAGTTACTTAGGTCAAACCACAGAACAACCCGTTGCTGAAGTAAATGGAATTAAAATTAGCCAAACAGAATTTAGCCGTGCGTTGCAAAATGAACGTAGCCGCTTAGAACAACAATTTGGTGAATATTTTACCCAAATAGCAGCCGATCCAACTTATATGGCTCAAATACGTCAAGGCGTGATTGACCGTTTAGTACAACAAGAATTACAAAGCCAGTTAGCGACTGAGCTGGGTCTGCGTGTGAGTGATGAAAGTATTCGTCAAACAATTTTAGAGCTTCCTTATTTTAAAATTGGCGATCAATTTAATAACGACCGTTACTTACAAGTGATTCGTCAAATGAACTTCCAACCTGATTCATTTCGAGAGTACCTTCGTGATGATATGACACGTAGCCAGTTAGTGTCAGCGGTTGCAGGAACTGACTTTGCATTGCAAAACGAGCTTAAATCAGCCATTGCACTGCAACAACAAACTCGCAGCATTGATTATTTAGTCATTGATAAACAAGCAATGCAGGCTAATGTTGACGTTACTGATCAAGAAGTGGCTGATTATTACGAATTAAATGCAGGGCAATTTTTATCGCCAGAGCTTATTTCAGTTAATTACATTGAGTTAGATGCAGATGATATCGATGTTGCATCGGTAAGCGAAGACGACGTAAAAGCATATTATGAGCAGAGTAAAGCGCAATATATTGAGCCTGAAAAACGTCGTGTATCACATATCTTAATTGATAACAGTGAAGATGACGATGCGGCAAAAGCGAAAGCTGAGTCTTTATTAGCACAGCTTAATGCGGGTGCTGATTTTGCACAATTAGCTGAATCGTCGTCAGATGATATTGTTAGCGCCGAAATGGGTGGTGACTTAGAGTGGATTGAACGTGATGTCATGGAGCCTGCATTTGAAGATGCTGCTTTTGCACTGCAAAACAAAGGTGATTACTCTGATGTAGTAGCCTCTGAATTTGGTTATCACATCATTAAACTTACAGACATTCAATCGCAGCAAGTTAAACCTTACGATGCCGTGAAAGCCGATTTACGTGCTGAACTTGAACAAGCTGAAAAAGTGGATGCGTTTTACGAGAAGCAAACAGAAATGGGTGCGTTAGCATTTGAGATTTCTGACCGCTTAGACGATGCTGCTGAAGTGGCGGGTGTTGAAGTACAATCTACACCGCTATTAGCACTGAGTGCGCTTCCTGAGCCGCTTAATAATCCTGCGGTTATAACCGCATTATCATCAGTTGAATTACTAGAAGATAAAGTAAACTCAGAAGTAATCGAACTAGGTAATGAGCACGTGATTGTGGTTCGTGTTAACGAGCATCAACCGGCTGCAACTAAAGCATTGAGCGAAGTAAGCGAGCAAATTAAAACACGCTTAGTAAACGAAAAAGCGTCCGATCTTGCTAAAGAAAAAGCACGTACCTTATTTGCACAAATCAAAGACGGTAAGAGCTTAAACGATGTTGCTGCTGAGCAGTCACTAAGCGTTCGTCAAGAGTCGCAACTTACTCGTGAAAGCTTTGCTGTTTCGCCTGCTATTGTTACCCAAGTATTTAAAATGGCGCACCCACGAGATGGCGCAGTTTATGATGTAGTTAACTTAAACAATGGTGATGCTGCTATTGTTGCGCTTAACTCAGTCACGGATGCACTAGTGAGTGACAGCATTGAGCCACAAATGAAGCAAAATATCACGATGGCCCAAGCACAGAAAAACTATACGGTATTCATTGAGTCGCTTAAGCAACAAGCGGAACTAAATGTACCAAAAGCAGCGCAACCTGCGGAATAAATAATAGCTAAACTATAAAAGGCGCCAATTGGCGCCTTTTTTGTTTTTGTATTAACAGCTTAATAAGCGTTGAGTAACCTTTGACTGTGGGCTTTGAAAAATAGCTTCAGTGGGACCGTATTCAACAATTTCACCTTTATTGAGAACGACTAATTGGTCGCTAATATGACGCACTAAACTTAAGTGATGGGTGATCAAAATATAGGTTAAACCGGTTTCGAGCTGTAATTTAAGTAATAAGTTAACTATTTGCGCCCTCACAGAGGGGTCAAGCGACGAAAGTGCCTCATCGAGTACAACAACCTTGGGATCTAAAATAAGTGCGCGAGCGAGCGCTATACGCTGTAATTGCCCAATACTAAACATATGCGGATAGTATTGTTGATGATCAACCAGCAAACCGACCTTAAGTAAAGTACTGCCAATTTTTTCACTGCGCTGATCTTTATCAAAATCGGTATTAAATTTTAGGCAATCGTCGAGCATTTCTGCAATGGTTAATGCCGGGTTTAATGAGGTGGCCGAATCTTGAAAAATCATTCGGATGTAACGGCACTGAGCATCGCGCTGGCCGTTGTTTTCAATGGTGTTATTTTCTAATAATATTTGTCCGCTGTCTGCACTGTATGCGCCAACTAACAATTTAGCGAGGGTGCTTTTTCCTGAGCCGGTTTCACCAATAATGGCAATCGTTTCACCTTTACCAATACTAAATGAGATGTTTTTTAGTACATCAAATTTTTTACGGCTAAATAAACCTGCACGCATGTTAAAGGCTTTTGACAAGGCTTGAACTTTTAACAAGGGTTGCATTATTTTACTTCCTTGATCAATGGAAAGTGACACGCGTAACTATGGCCGTGGTGTTTAGAGAGTTTAGGGGCAACCACACACTCTTTTTGTGCTTGCGGGCAACGCGGTCCTAAACGACAACCAATCGGTAAATGTTGTAGTGTAGGTATGGTGCCTTTTAATGCATAAAAAGGTTCTTTATGGGCTAAGCCGTGCTCATAATCAGGTAAGCTTTTTAATAAAGCCTGCGTATATGGATGACGCGGTTGGCTAAAAATACGGTGCGTTGGACCAGCTTCAACCATTTGTCCGCAATACAAAACATGAATACCATGTGACCAATTTACTATTTCTTCTAGCTCATGGGAAATCATCAAAATAGACATATTCTTTAGCTGATTCAAACTTTTTAATAATCGAAATACCTGCGCACGAGTGGTACTTTCTAGTGCGGTTGTTGGCTCATCAGCAATGAGCAATTTAGGTGTACGCGCAATGGCCATGGCTATCATGACTTTTTGACAAACGCCTTCAGAGAGTTCATGAGGGTAGCTATCAAGCACGGCTTCATGATTTTTAATGCCCACTTTGTGTATCAGTGCTTTTACACGATCTTTACGCTCTCGGTTGCGTTTTAAGAAAAACCCTTTGGCGGCCACTTCAGGCAGTGTTTCAGCGATTTGGTTAAATATTTTTGCAGTAGGGTCAAGGCAGCGACTTGGATCTTGGTAAATCATTGCAATGTCTTGGCTGACGGTTTTACGGCGCTGCTCTGGTGTGAGGCGCATTAAATCAACACCGCGCCAATGCATTCTATCGGCGGTTATAACCCAGCGTTCGTTAAGTACGCCTACAATGGCTTTTGCAATTAAGCTTTTTCCTGAGCCGGATTCTCCCACTAAGGCGTGTACTTCACCTTCTTTTAAACTAAAACTTACCCGGTCAACAGCGCGAATAGCAGTTTCAGACGTTTGCAGCTCTATGGTTAAGTTTCGAATATCTAGTAAATGCATTTAATCGGCCTTACGCGCTTGTAAAACTTTGCGAAGTCCATCGCCCACCAAGTTTGTTGAAAGAACGGCTAAAAATAGCAGTACACCCGGAAGAGCCACCGTCCATGGCGCTAAATAAATAAGCCCTAAGTTTTCGGCCAAAATAGCACCCCATTCAGTGGTGGGCGGCTGCGCGCCAAGTTTTAAAAACCCTAGCGCAGCAATATCTAAAATAGCAGTAGAGAGGGCCATAGTAAAAATAACCACAATATATTCATACACATTAGGAAAAATACCGCGCGATAAAATATGCCACTTAGAGGCCCCATCGAGCCGGTACGCTGTGACATAATCTTTACCTAGCTCATCAACGATTAGGTTTCTAATGGAGTGAATAAACTGTGGTAACAGCGCTAAAATAATTGCCCAAACGGTATTCATTAATCCAGGACCGAGTATGGCAATAATAATAATGGCCAATAATAATGAGGGGATAGACAAGGTTACATCAAGTAAATGGTTCAAAAAGCTAGAGCGTATGCCTTTGCTAATACCAGCAAATGTACCGACTAACACACCAATTATGGTGGTAATTAGTGCAGCCACGACCGACAAGCCAAATGTATAAGTCGCGCCATTCATTAAGCGTGAAAGCACATCTCGGCCTAAGTCATCGGTGCCTAAAATAAACCGCACATCGCCCATTTCATTCCATGACGGTGGCAGCAGTAGTGCATTACTGTGCTGTTGGTTTACTCCATAGGGCGCAAGAAACGGTGCTGTTGCAGCTAATATACTAAAGGCAATAAACACCCATAAGCCCACCAATGCAGGATGGTTATTTTTAAATTTTCGCCATAGTCTCGCTAATGGCGATTTATTTGAATCTTCTGAAAATAAATTAAACTTTGCCATGCGCTTGGTTCCGAGACAGAGGATCGAGTAGGGTGTATGTTAGTTCAGCTATAATTGTGGCAATAATAATGAAAAAAGAAACGGCCATTAACCCCCCTTGTATGGCAGGGTAGTCACGTTGATAAATACTGTCTATTAACCAACGGCCAATCCCCGGCCATGAAAAAATAACCTCGGTGATCATAGCAAGGGTGATCAAGGTGCTAAATTGCAGACCTATTTGCTTTATGACTGGCAGTAATGCATTTCTCAGGGCGTGATGAATAATAAGCTGCCCACGGTTAAGGCCTTTGGCGCGAGCTGTTTTGATAAAGTTTTGATCCATTACTTTTAACATTGACTCGCGAGTAAAGCGCACCAATACAGTGGTCGGATACATAGCCAGTACAATGGTAGGTAATGTTAGGTGATGCAGTGCATCAAGCATTGCCATGCCATTGTAGGGAAAATCAGCTAGTAAAATATCCAGTAAGATAAACCCCGTACTGGCAGGTATTTCATACAATAAGCTCACTCGCCCCGACATAGGAAACCAACCAAGTTTGAGCGAAAAAACCATAATTAGTAATAACGCGAGCCAAAAAATAGGCATAGAATAGCCAACCATAGCTGTTGAGCTAATTAATTTATCAGGCCATTGTTTATGATAAGCCGATGCTAAAATCCCGACAGGCACGCCTACCACAACCGAGATGACTAACGCATAAATACTCAGCTCTAAGGTCGCTGGAATTAAATCAACCACGTGAGCAAAAACACTATCTCCTGAGGCAAACGACACGCCCCAATCGCCTTGTACTATTCGCCCGACAAAGGCAATGTACTGCATAAAGTAGTTACTGTTAAACAGGTACTTTTCTTCTAGCTGTGCATTTTGAGTAAAGTTAGTGTCTGGTATGCCACTTAAGTTACTCAGTGGATCGCCAGGGAATAAGTAGCTCAGCGAAAAAGTAAAAATACTCAGTAATAACACCATGAAAAATAACAATCCGAGGCGGCGTAAAATATAATCGAATAACATTACTTCTTCCTCGCGTTAGCCAATGAAATAGCGCCAAATGGCCCGAGTGTGATCCCCTCAACATCAGCACTACTTGCCTGAAAACGCATGCCGTGGGCTATTGGGTATAAGGGTAATTGTTCGATGATCATACTTTGTGCAGCGTCGTAATATTGTTTACGTAAATTTAAATCGGTCGTATCGAGAGCTTTAGTTAACAGTAAATCAAATTCAGGATTACACCAGTTCGCTGGGTTTTTGCCACTGAAGGTCGCGGTGCAGCTAAGTAACGGGCTAAAAAAGTTATCAGGATCAGGCGTATCTGCTGCCCAACCTAATAATACACTGTCGTGACGGTGCTCGCCTATGCGTTGAATAAAGGTGTTCCACTCATACTCGACAATATTAACGTTAACGCCAATTTTGCGTAAATCGCTTTGCATCAGCTCTGCCATTTTTCGTGCATTAGGGTTATAAATACGGCTGACAGGCATAGCCCAAATGCTCATATCAAACCCTTTTTCATAACCCGCTTCAGTTAATAGTTTTTTTGCCAGTTGTGGGTCGAAAATTGGCATGTTCTTTTGTGGTTCAAACGCCCACGACGTGGGTGGTAGTATTGACCGCGCACGAAGTCCATTACCGTAGTAAACTGCCTGCATTATTTTTTCTATATCAATGGCATGCACTAAGGCTTGGCGTACTTTTAAGTTATCAAACGGAGGGCGTTCGGTATTAAATGCCCAATAACCTATGTTTAAGTTGGTTTCCCTTTCAACGTTAATATCATCTCGCTGAGCTAAAATACTTAACTGTGCACTGCTAGGATGCGCAGTTACGTCACACTCTTTGGTAAGAATTTTAGCAATACGCGTGGTGCCATTAGGGGTAATGTCGTACACCAACTGCTCAAGTGCCACCTCGTGTTTCCAATAGTCAGCGTTTTTATAAAAGCGTACTAAATGGTCTCGTCGGTATTCTTTGTAAATATAAGGACCGGTGCCAACTGGATATTGATCAAATAGGTTTTCTTGGTTGTTGGCTTTGAGCGCCATGGCATATTCTTTAGAGAGCACCACGGCGAAATCGGTCGCCATATTCGCTAAAAAACTGCTTTCTGCGTTAAATAATTCAAACCGAACTTGGTGATCAGACACCCTGACAATTTTACGAATAAGTTGGTCAATACCCACACTTTGAAAGTAGGGGTAATTCGCATCACCGACAAAGTGATAGGGGTTGTATACATCAAATAAACGACTGAAAGTGAAAATGACATCATCAGCGTTAAATTCGCGTGTTGGAGTAAAATACGCGGTGGTATGAAATTTAACCCCTTTGCGCAGAGTAAAAGTGACAGACTTACCGTCTTTGCTAATTTTCCAGTCGGTGGCTAGTTCGCTTTTAAATTCAGCAGTCACAGGGTCAATACTAATTAACCGGTCGTACAACTGGTTAGCAATAATATCGATGGTTGATCCTGTGGTTGTGACTTGAGGATTGAACGACACAGGATTTGCCTCAGCGCAATAAACGAGGCCTTGGTTTTTTTCTTCTAAGATTTCTTCTTTACTATCAATGCAACCTACTAAACTCAATGATAATAAAGCAAGTAATAATTTATGCACCCGCACAACCTCTACTATTCCAGCAAATTGTATTTTTTCAAATAACCACGTAATTGATGATACGTTAAACCAAGTACTTCTGCAGTCTTCTTTTGATTAAATTGGCTATGTTCTAATGCTTTTTTTATTAATGTGATCTCAAATTCATTAGAGAGTGTTTTTAAGTCACAAGGAAACTCAGGTTCTGCATTACTCAAACTCGGTGTTACAGGCGCTTCTGTGGGCTGGGTGTTAACAACTTCATTTTGCACAGCAACAGGGGCTTGTGTATGTTTAATACGTGCTTTAGGTCTAAAGCGGCTTTCGAATGGGTCTAAAATAATTTTATGCACAGGGATGTGTTCATTGCCGTGGCGATACAGACTTCGCTCCACCACATTTTTAAGCTCACGCACATTACCCGGCCACTCATAACTGAGTAAACTTTCTTGTGCATTGCGAGTAAAGCCACTAAATAACTCCCACTCTAAGTCGCGTGCCATATTCATTGCAAATTGCTCAGCCAGTAACATAATATCGTCTTGGCGTTCGCGCAGTGGCGGTAGAGTGATCACATCAAATGCGAGCCTATCGAGTAAATCGCTTCTAAATTCACCTTGCTGCGCTAAATGCGGTAAGTCTTCATTGGTCGCACAGACTAAGCGCGTATCTACTTTAACCGTTTGTTTGCCGCCAACACGCTCAAACTCACCATACTCTATTACCCTTAATAGCTTTTCTTGCACTAGGGCAGAAGTATTTGCCAACTCATCTAAAAATAAGGTGCCGCTATTAGCCCGCTCAAATCGGCCTTCATGGCGTTTACTTGCGCCAGTAAATGCACCACTTTCATGGCCAAATAATTCACTTTCGAGTAGATTTTCGTTTAATGCCGCACAGTTGAGTTTGACGTAACTTTGATCCCAGCGCTTGGATAAAAAGTGTAAACGTGCTGCAATAAGCTCTTTACCGGTACCACGTTCACCAATAATAAGTACGGGTTTATCTAGGTTTGCTAGCTGCGATACCTGATCAAGAACCGATAAAAAGCTGTCTGATTGGCCGAGCAAATTATCCTGTTGGCGATATTGACTCATATTTCCTAACTCTTAGTCATTTTTACTAACAGTTAGTGTATTTCATTATGATTGATAACAAAAGCAATTTGTAATTTACATTTAACTATTTGAAATTTATTGCTATTTTAAAAGTAAAAAAGTTGGCAAGCATATTGATACTAATAAAAGCAGACACATTTAGATTAAATAATAGAGGTATATGTTATGGGAATTTTTTCACGTTTTGCAGACATTGTTAATTCTAATATCAATGCCATTTTAGATAAAGCAGAAGACCCTGAAAAAATGGTTCGTCTTATTATCCAAGAGATGGAAGATACACTGGTAGAGGTACGCTCTACATCAGCAAAAACACTCGCTGAGAAAAAAGAATTAGTACGTCGCGTAGACACACTAAAAGCCCAAGTAAACGATTGGCAAGATAAAGCCGAATTGGCACTGAGCAAAGATCGTGACGATTTAGCACGCTCAGCATTACTTGAAAAGCAAAAATCAGCCGACGCAGTTGCTGCGGTAGAAAGTGAACTTGACCATGTAGAGTCTCATATTGAGAAGCTACAACAAGAGGTAACTACGCTACAAGAAAAGCTAGCAGATGCTAAGGCACGTCAAAAAGCGATTATTTTACGTCAACGCTCGGCTGAGTCGCGCCTTGAAGTTAAAAAAGCGCTTGATAGTTCTAAAGTAGAGGATGCACTTAATCGCTTTGAACGTTACGAAACCAAAATTGATGGGCTAGAATCTCAAATAGAGTCTTATGATTTAGGTAAACAAACGTTAGCTGATGAAATTGCAGACTTACAAAAGAATGAAAAGATTGATGACGAGTTAGCTGAACTTAAAAAGAAACTCGCAAATAAATAAAACGATAATATCAGGGGCCACGTGCCCCTGACATCAACATAGAATACGGATTATCAGGAGAGGATTATGTTTGATCCAGAGATACTAGTTGCCCCCTTTATCTTATTTATGATTTTTGTTGCGCCACTGTGGTTAATTTTACACTACCGTAGCAAAAAGCAAGTAAGCCAAGGGTTGAGTGAGCATGAGCATCGCCAATTATTGGAGCTTGCACAAAAAGCTGAAAAAATGGCTGATAGAGTAGAAACATTAGAAGCGTTGCTTGATCAAGAGTCACCTCAGTGGAGACAAAAAGTATGAACACTAAACGCGAATTATTCAGAGACCCACAACGCGGCAAAATAGCTGGCGTATGTGCCGGTTTAAGTGACTACTTTAATATGGAGTTATGGTTAGTTCGCATTATATTTGTTAGTGCGGTACTACTAACCGGTGGCCCATTATTTGTGGTAGCGTACATTGCAGCATGGTTTATTTTAGATAAAAAACCTGCTGCAACACATAAAACGCATTCAACTTACAGTGATGACCCACTAGAAGTTAAGTTTAAAGTATGGCAAAAGGGCGAGCCACCTCGTCGTGCATTACAAGACTTAAAAGAGCGTTTAACACGTGTTGATGTTCGCTTACAAGAGATGGAACGTTACGTTACCTCAAGCGAATTTACAGTCAGTCGTGAAATTAATAAACTTTAAAGGATTGATAAGCACCTTGTTTGTAACGTGAACAATTACGGCAGATAGGGTGCAAAACACTTTATGAGCCAATCATTTGCAAAAAAGACCTTTAAAACTTTTAAAGGCAAAGCACAAAAAGCCCTGCACCGTAGTTTAGACCAACATGTTAAGCTTGCTGTAACTGGGTTGAGCGGCAGTGGTAAAACCGCGTTTATAAGTGCGTTAGTTAAGCACTTAACCTCTCAGGCGAATGACAACAACTTACCTTTTTTTGATGTGATGCGCGAGCATCGTCATATTGCCACTAAAATTGTGCCGCAAGAGGCATTAAACGTGCCCACCTTTGATTATAACCGTGCAATGAGTGCCTTACTGCCAATGGAAGGTAACCCTGCCTGGCCGGCGTCTACAGAGCGAATAAATACTCTGCGCTTGGCGATTAAATACCAAAGTAATGCGGGTCTGCGAGGTCATTTTTCACCGCAATCAACGTTATACCTTGATATTATTGACTATCCAGGCGAATGGCTGCTCGATTTACCTATGCTTGAACAAAGCTATACTGCGTGGTGTGAACAGCAATACCCATTATTAAATCAGTCTCCTCGCAGCGCTACCTCAGGCGATTTTTTACACGCCGTAGAGCAACTTGATTTACATGCCCCTGTGGATGAAAGTGAGCTTGCTAACATTGCACAACGTTATCAACGCATGCTGGTAGGGCTAAAAAAAGACACCAAACTTGCGATGCTACAACCCGGGCGAATGTTAATGCCGGGCGACTTGCAAGGTGCGCCGTTATTGTTATTTTTTCCAATAAACCCTGAAATGATGAAAGACGATGTGGTGGCGGGTTCTAATTTAGCGCATTTAATTAAACGTTTTAATGCTTACGTGAAAGAAGTCGTTAAGCCATTTTATAATGAGCATTTTCGTCACTTTGACCGCCAAATTGTGTTGGTTGATGTACTCAGTGCATTAAATGAAGGCCATGAAACTTTGCATGAGCAAAGCCGTGTTATTAATCAATTGTTGGCACATTTTAGTTATGGGGAGTCTGGCTTTTTTAAACGTTTATTCAAACCGAATATTGATAAAATATTGTTTGCTGCTAATAAGTCAGATCACATCAGTGCTAAGCATCATAAAGCGTTAGCCTTGTTACTAGACTCGCTGGTCAAAGAGCAAAGTAATCATTTAAAGTTTGACGGTGTACAAATTGAAACTATGGCTATGTCATCAATTACCGCAACCCAACCTCGCCAAGTGGTTGATAAAGGTCAAACTCTTGATTGCGTTTACGGTAAACCTTTAAATGAGCATGAGTGGCTGACTTATTTACCACCAGAGCCGCCAAGTCGAATGCTTAATAAAAGTGAGTGGCCAGCGCAAGGGTTTGAATTTTTGTCATTTTCGCCGATGCCAAGCCCCGACAAACAACTTAAACATATTCGATTAGATCATGTGATGCAGTACCTGCTAGGAGACAAATTAACATGAGTGAGTCAACGCAACAGTTTCAAGCAGGGCGTCGTATTAATGCACAAAATATTGAGCAAAACGAGCCTGCGTTAACACCCGCTAAAATTATTGAACACGGACAAAGTGATTACACCTCTGAGCTTGAGGATGATGCGCTTGAGCCTGAAGTTGATTTAGAGCCGGTGTATAAAAAGTCAAAATGGCAAACGCTCAAAGGCTTGTTTGCGCTCAGCTTTATTATTTTAGTACTGCTAGAGTTTGGGTTTTCTATTGTGCTTGCTTATCAGCAATCGCTTATTTTGGGCAGTGTTTATTTAACCGCTGTGGTAAGCGGTGTGTTATTAATAACAAGATTGTTATGGCGAGAGTATCGGATGTTGCGCAGTTTAAAGCGTAATCAGCTGCATCGCCATGAAGCCGATAGGTTATTAAACAGTGAGCAAGTGGGTGGTGCACTCCCTTGGCTTGAAAAATTGAACAAGCACCAGCAGTTAGACAATTTTGAAAACTTTAAAAACCAAGTTGCTACGCACCATAGTGATAAAGAAATAATGACACTTTACGCTAATAGCCTACTGGTAACGCAAGACACCCAAGCTAAAAAGCTTATAAACCGCTTTGCAACAGAGTCAGCCTTATTAGTCGCATTAAGCCCTCTTGCGCTGGTGGATATGATGGCGGTGTTATGGCGCGGTACAAAATTAATTGAACAAATAGGTAAAATTTATGGCATTGGTTTTGGTTACGCCAGTCGCATTAAACTCTATCGAATGCTGTTAAAACAAGTCATGTTTGTAGGCAGTGCAGAGCTTGTATCTGATTTAGCGGCCACGGCACTTAGTGCTGAGCTATTAGGCAAACTTTCAGGGCGAGCCGCGCAAGGCGTCAGTGCGGGTATATTTACAGCACGTATAGGCTATAAAGCCATGGAATTAAGCCGACCCTTACCGCGTCTTGAAAATAAACGCAGCTTGTTAAAAGGCACTGTTCAAGGGGTTGCGAGTAAAATTATGAGTCGCACTAAGAGAGCCGAGAGTAAATAGTTGGCAATATTTGTGTACAGCTTTTTGAGTAAAGTTTGCACAAATAGCCATCTGAGCATCCGGCATGCTTGTGATTTAAAGTGCGGTGCGTTTTATTTATGTAATTGACACACATAATAAAAACGAGAGCACATAATGAGCAAGCATCATCCACACACCCAATGTATCCATGGTCCACAAAAAGCCAATGATCCCCATGGCGCATTAACCTCGCCATTATACCAAACATCGACATTTCATTTTGAAAATGCCGCCCAAGGTGCTGCACGGTTTGCTGGCGATGAGCCCGGTTATATTTATACGCGTTTGGGTAACCCTACCACCACTGAACTTGAACAAAAAGTGGCGCAATTAGAGGGCTGTGAGGCTGCAGCGGCAACGGCTACAGGTATGGGAGCGGTATCGGCTTCAGTACTGAGCTTTTTATCACAAGGCGATCACTTAGTTGCATCAAGTGCGCTTTATGGTTGCACCTTTGCTTTTTTTGCGCATATGTTGCCGCGTTGGGGCATTGAAGTCACCTTTGTGGATATGACCAATGAAGATGAGTTACGTGCTGCAATAAAGCCAAACTCAAAAATGATATTTGCAGAAACCCCGATAAACCCAACGATGGCCGTTATTGATTTAGCACTTATTGGTGATGTAGCAAAACGGCATAATTTAATAAGTGTGGTCGACAATACCTTTTTAACGCCGCTGCTACAGTCACCTAAACAATACGGCATCGATATTATTATGCACAGTGCTACCAAGTATTTAAATGGTCACGGCGATGTAGTCGCAGGTATTGTGTGTGGATCCCTTGAGCACATTACACATATTAAAATGACGGTGTTAAAAGATATAGGCGCGACGATTAGCCCACACGATGCATGGTTAATTAACCGAGGTTTAAAAACATTAGCTATACGGGTAGAGCGTCATTGCCAGAGTGCGCAAACGATTGCTGAATATTTAGAGGCTCACCCTCAAGTGAGTAAAGTGTACTATCCTGGACTGAAGTCGCACCCAGGTCATCGGTTTATTGGTAAGCAAATGAAAGCTGCTGGCGGTGTTATTGCTTTTGAAATTAAAGGGAGTTTAACCGACGGTGAGCAGTTTATTGATAGCATGAAGCTATGTACTTTAGCGGTTAGCTTAGGCGATGCCGAAACACTTATTCAACACCCTGCATCGATGACCCATTCGCCTTACACACCCGAAGAAAGATTAGCAGCCGGAATTAGTGATGGTTTAATTCGCTTATCTGTTGGGCTTGAAGATGTTAATGATATTATTAACGATCTCAACCAAGCATTTACTAAAATATCGTAAGGTGTAATTTATTATTTACAGAGATTTCGATCTGTAAGGGCTGTTAAATATAGGGTGTGTTTTTATCTTTGCTCTGATGTAATTATAAGTTTACGATATGCGCGTTCTGCGAAAGTATTGATCTGAGTCAAGCTATTAAACTTTTGTTCACTTTTGCATAGTATGGCTACATCGAATAGCCGAGTATGTGGCTATTATTTTGACACCGATTTAGGGTTTAAACCCAAAGAAGGTATTTATGGCTAAAGCAAGTAATTACACCTCTAAAACACCAGATGAAAATGGCGTTATACATTGGAGCGATGAAGAAAATAAAATTTGGTCTGAGCTTGTAGCACGCCAACTTGCGTGCATTGAAGGCAAAGCCTGTGACGAGTACATGGAAGGGTTAAAAAAAATTAACCTACCGCATGATCGTATTCCACAGCTAAGTGAGCTAAACGAAGTGTTATTGGCAACAACAGGTTGGCAAGTAGCACCTGTACCTGCACTTATCGACTTTGATGAGTTTTTTAGACTACTGGCCAACAAGCAGTTTCCTGTTGCTACGTTTATTCGTAGCCGTGAAGAATTTGATTATTTACAAGAGCCCGATATTTTTCATGAAATATTCGGCCACTGTGCCATGCTAACAAATCCTGACTTTGCTGAATTTACGCATAAGTACGGGCAACTAGGTTACGCGGCAGAGAAAAAAGACCGCGTTTATTTAGCGCGCATGTATTGGTTTACGGTCGAATTTGGTTTGATGCAAACTGAAAAAGGATTACGTATTTACGGGGGCGGTATTTTATCAAGCCCAGGAGAAACCCAATACGTGTACTCTGATACACCAGAAATTAATCCAATGAATGTGTTAGATGTGCTGCGCACGCCATACCGTATTGATATTATGCAGCCGCTGTACTACACCATTAATTCGATTCATGATCTGTTTGAAATATCGCAAATGGATATAATGACTTTAGTTGAGCAAGCTAAGGCGCTTGGTTTACACGAGCCGAAATTTCCCCCAAAAGAAAAATTAGCTAGTTAGTTTTTTAATAAAAGTAACACTAGAATTAAGGATTTAAAATGTCTTCATTAAGTGAACAAAAATGTGAAGCCTGTCATGCAGATGCTCCAAAAGTATCAGATGCAGAATTGGCTGAATTAATTAAAAAAATCCCTGATTGGGTGCCGGAAGTACGCGACGGTATTATGCAATTAGAGCGCGTTTATAAGTTTAAAAACTTTAAGCAGGCCATTGCATTTACTAATAAAGTTGGCGATATGGCTGAAGACGAAGGCCATCACCCTGGTCTATTAACCGAATGGGGTAAAGTAACTGTTACTTGGTGGAGCCATTCAATTAAAGGTTTGCATAAAAACGATTTTATTTGTGCCGCTAAAACAGACGATGTATTTAACGCGCTGTAATTATATTTGAGTAAATAAAAAGGCACTTTACAGTGCCTTTTTTATTTTTAATTACCGTTTTTACCAATACTGGCTGTATCCGTTAAGCTTTATCGGTATTTAACATGTCATCATGTTCGGCCATATCCCAAGGAAGTTCGCCTGGGCTATTACCTAGAAAGTGTAAGTAGTTTTCAAATTGGTCGAGAATATCTTTCACAATATCATCTTCAGTGTAGCCATAAACATCGTATGACAGACCACCACGACGTAAAAACACGTCGGCCTTATAATACTTTTCAGCATCGTTGTTATCAGGCTTTAGCTCTGAGTAAGCAAAGCTTGGCATAGGATGCTCGGTAAGGCGAATATCATAAACAAAATCCACATGTTCATGGCGCAGTACCGTTAAATGAGCGCGGCCTAAATCCGTATCAAATTCTACCACTGCATGCCATTGTCTAGATTTCAATTCTGCTTGTACGGCTTTCATTGCCTCAACTACCACGCTACCAATAAAAGTATGTACTTTTTCTTTATTAGGGTAATTGACCATAGCCGCTAAACGACGCTTCCAGTGAGACAAGTTAATGTTGCGGCTATTAAGTGTATGTGCTTGCAAGCTGGTGTCTCGATGGGCTTCAATTTTTAGAGCTCGCCAAAGCCCCGCCGTGGCAATTAGCATAATAATAGCAAAGGGTAAGGCACTGGCTATGGTCATGGTTTGCAGCGCACTTAGTCCGCCTGCCACTAATAAAACAGCCGCCACAGCACCTTCAAGTACCGCCCAAAACACGCGTTGCCAAGCCGGCGTATTAATGCTTCCTCCAGAGGCGAGTGAATCAATGACTAAAGAGCCTGAATCAGATGATGTAACAAAAAAAGTTATGATCAAAATGACAGTGAGCAGTGAAATGAAAAATGACAGTGGTAACACTTCAAATAATTGAAATAATGCGACGGCATGATTTGCTTGTACATCGCCAATAAGCGTATCAAACCCCTCATTCATAATTAAGTTAAGTGCCGTATCACCAAAGACTGAAAACCATAAAAAGGTAAAAATAGTGGGAACTAACATTACCCCAACAACAAATTGTCGGATGGTTCTACCACGGCTAATTTTTGCGATGAACATACCCACAAACGGTGCCCACGCAATCGTCCAGCCAAATATAAATAAAGTCCAGTTACCAATCCAATCACTGCGACTATAAGCTTGTAAATTAAAAGTACGCTCAACAATACCGCTTAGGTAGCTGCCGGTATTTTGTAAAAATGATTCTAAAATATGGATAGTCGGGCCAATGAAAAACACAAAAGCCATTAGTGAAACCGCTAAGGTCATATTCACAATTGATAATCGCTTGACCCCTTTATCCATACCGGCCACCACTGAGAGTGTTGCTGCTGCAGTAATTACGGCAATGGCCGTAATTTGCACTGTGGTATTAATAGGGATGTTTGGCCATAAGTAATGTAGGCCAGCATTTATTTGAGTCACCGAAAGCCCTAGTGTAGTGGCAATACCAAATAAAGTACCTAATATGGCAAATACATCCACAGTATGGCCGATTGGGCCATAAATTTTATCGCCAATAAGTGGATACAAGGCAGAGCGAATAGACAGTGGTAAGCCATGGCGAAATGCAAAATAAGCAAGCACTAAACCAACAATTCCATAGATAGCCCAAATATGAAATCCCCAATGGAAAAAGGCAATTTGCATTGCCTGCTTGGCGGCATCAACGGTTTCAGCCGCCCCCGATGGCGGGGATGCGTAATGCAGCACAGGTTCAGCAACACCAAAATAAAGCAGTGCCACGCCATAACCGGCAGAAAAGAGCATGGCAAACCATTCACCAAAGCTGTATTGTGGCTCTGCATGATCAGGGCCTAATTTTATATTCCCCCAACTAGAAGCCGCGACCGAGACAATAAATACCAAGAAAATAGCGACAGACAACATATAAAACCAGCCAAAGGTTTCTGTTATCCACGCAAGGGCAACACTAAATGCCTGACCAGCGAGTTCAGGGTTACTACTTGTACCAATCACCAAAAGTAGAATAATAAATACTGCGGGCAAAAATACAGGTAGCAAAATGGTTGAGCGTAAAGCAGTTTTTGTCATATTAATCCTTAATATTAATTGCTAACTTTCAAGTATGCCTGACTACCTTATTATAAATTCACTAGGGTTGGCTAATTTTGCAGCTTAAAAATGTCATTTTTTTAAATTAAAGTTAATATTTACAGCAGCTTGGTTTTAAAAAAGAAAGTAAGAGAAAGTTGATGTGAGAGTATTAAAGTATTTATTTTAGAGGGGTATAGCTTTATATAGGCTAAGGACTAAATCGAGTCTTAGCGTTTCCAATCACATTGCTTTACCAGCTCAAACCAAGGGCTGGTAAAGTCCTTAGCGACAATAGGGGCGGGTAAGGTTACAGCTACATCTAGCTTGTTGGCTAAATAGCGCGCGACCAGTTGTTTCATTTTATCGCTTTCTAATTGCTCATACGCAGTTTGTAACTGTTGTTTGTCTTTTTGGCTTATAAAACCCCCAGTCAAATTTTTGTAGCCTATTTCAAGCCAAAAAAGTAATGCTTGTTTCGCTTCGTTGGGAAAGGCATGGGTTAATGTGGCCGTTGGGCTATAGAGTCGCTCAAAATTAATTTGCTGCTCTTGAATCAAAAAAACCATTAATAAATTAAGCCCGGTTGAGATTTGCCCCGCGCGTTTATCAATGTTTTGGTTATTACTTAATGCACTTCTAAAATAGCGCTCAGCTTCGGGTATATTGCCCTCATCTAGGGCTAAATAACCTAAGTTACTCTCTATCAGTGCAGTTACATTGGGAAGCTGTAATTGTGTGGTGATTTTATGGCTATCAAGGTACAAGGCACGCGCTTTTGCAAAGTCATCTTGCGAGCGAGCAACCAATGCCATACTGTTGGTGAGTGTTAAGCGTTGACGATCGTTTTGCGCATATTTGTAAGCACATTTAAATGAGTACTGGGCATCGTCTAAATATTCTGCATGGCGAAGCCATATTCCCAAGGCACTCATAATGGTGGTCAGTTTTTGTTTGAAATAATCAGTTTGATGATGCTGAAATATTGCGTCAATCGATGTATAAAGCTCGTCATAGTGACTTGTAGGTACTGCTGTACGGGCATAGATAAGGTGCCAGCGGATAAATAATTCTGGCGGCATGAGTTGTAACCCTGTGAGGTTTTCTAAAATAGTAATAGATTGAGCTGGATTAACAGTAAGATAATCTTCGGCTTCGTCTAATTTTTTTTCAAAGGTATTGAAGTCATTAGCAAAGACGTGTTTTGAACATAATAATATCAACCAACTTATTACAAAAAGCCGCAACAACTTAACCTCGACAATCGAACTATGCGTTAATTCACTATAGTTGTAGGCATCTAACAAAGCAACGCAATTGCGATGAGCATACTCAACGATGTGGCTATCTGCTATAGCTAAAAAACAAAAAAGCCTTAAACCCAGAAGGGTTTAAGGCTTTTAAAGATTCAATTAAAGTTTAGCTAAAGTACTTAACTTTAAAAGTATCGTTGGGTTTCGTTTCACTCAATCCAAGCACCGTATTACTCATCAATCGAGCGCAGTAGGGCATTAATGCCCACTTTTTCGCGAGTTTGTTTATCTACTTTTTTCACAATAATAGCCGCATACAAGCTATGGCTGCCATCTTTTGAAGGCAGTGCACCTGGAACCACAACAGCGCCGGCAGGCACACGGCCATAGTGAATTTCACCGGTTTCACGGTCGTAAATACGGGTACTTTGGCTAATGTAAACCCCCATTGAAATAACGGCGCCTTCTTCAACAATTACGCCTTCAACAATTTCTGAACGTGCGCCAATAAAACAGTTGTCTTCAATGATGGTAGGATTGGCTTGTAACGGCTCTAAAACGCCGCCTATGCCTACGCCGCCAGATAAGTGTACGTTCTTGCCAATTTGAGCACATGAGCCCACTGTCGCCCATGTATCAACCATGGTGCCATCGTCAACAAATGCACCTATGTTTACGTACGATGGCATTAATACGACATTTTTACCTACAAAGCTGCCTTTACGAGCAACGGCGTTGGGTACGACACGCATGCCGCCTTGCTGAAATTGCTCCGGCGTGTAGTCGCTAAATTTAAGCGGTACTTTGTCGTAAAATTGGTTTACGCCGTCGTTCATTGGCTGATTTTCACGAATTCTAAATGAAAGTAGTACTGCTTTTTTAAGCCACTGGTGAACAACCCATTCGCCTGAAATTTTCTCTGCAACGCGAGCAGCGCCGCTATCTAATAGCTCAAGCGCATCTATAATCGCTTGTTTAACATCGCTTGATACTGTAGCAGGGCTAATGCTGTCGCGGTTATCCCACGCATTTTCAATCATGGTTTTTAAATCTGACATAGTGTCCTCTTATTCAATTTCGGCGTTGAGTTTTTTACGTAATGCCTGATGAATTTTTGCTTGCTCTTCATCAGTCAGCGCTTGATATTCGTTATTTGATACCACAAAGAAATCTTCTGCACGTTCGCCTACCGTGGTAATACGTGCGGCATGTATGTGGAGTAAGTAAGCTTGAAAAACCTCGGCTATTTTAGTTAATAGTCCAGGTATATCAACCGCTTGAATTTCTATTAAGCTACGATCCTTACGAGGGTGCGGGCGCAGTACAATTTTAGGTTTAATATTAAAGTCTTTAAAACGCTGTGATCGGCTCTTTTTAAAGCGTATTTTTTTACGTGGATCATGAAGCGCTTGCTCTAATCCGCGTTTAATCGATTGTGCGCGGCTACTGGCAATCGGATCGCCGTTAACTTCTAAAATAACAAAGTTGAACAGTACGTAGCCATCTTTGGTGGTCAGTACTTGGGCGTGCTGAATTTGCGCTTTTTTAGAGCCAATAACACTTACCAGTCGAGCAAAGAGCGCACCTGAATAAGGGCTATAAGCAAATACTTGGGTACCGCCATGCAT
The DNA here is from genome assembly GCF_030407645.1 of Pseudoalteromonas sp. APC 3495. Taxonomy (NCBI): domain Bacteria; kingdom Pseudomonadati; phylum Pseudomonadota; class Gammaproteobacteria; order Alteromonadales; family Pseudoalteromonadaceae; genus Pseudoalteromonas; species Pseudoalteromonas sp. APC 3495. The sequence goes on from NZ_JASDDA010000002.1 coordinate 57,196, forward strand.
CGCTTTATTAGAAACGATAACACTGGGCTGGCTTAAATCAGTGCACTTGAGTAAGTGCTCAGTATGCCAAGAAATTTGTTGCTCACTAAAAGCGGTAAAGTAATTTGCTTTAAAACGGCTCCAAATTAAGTCAATTTGCTCCTCGTGATAATGCAAATTAAGCAGGCGTTGCTTAGCTTGGTGCTTTTTATCACGAATTTGGTCGCGCTGATCCATTGGGTTTTCAAGCCCGAGGCGCAAGGCGCGCTGTGTGTGCAAATAAAGCTCGCGCAGCAGCGTGTTTTTCCAGTCATTCCATAGGTTGTCATTGGTGGCTCGAATATCAGCCACGGTTAAACAATAGAGGTAATCGAGTTGGCGTTCGGTTTTTACTCGCGATGCAAAATCTTTTATTACATCGGGGTCGTTAATATCTTTACGTTGCGCAGTTACCGACATAAGTAAGTGGTTGCTTACCAACCACGCTATGAGCTTACCATCTGAAGAGGCAAAACCATGCAGCTTTGAAAACGCTATGGCATCAACAGCGCCCAGCTCTGAGTGATCTCCTCCTCGCCCTTTAGCAATATCATGAAAAATACCAGCCAAATACAGTAATTCGGGTTTATCCATGCGCGTGACTATTTCACTGCAAATTGGAAAGTCACTAATGCTGGTTTTATCGAAGTATTGGTAAATATTATTAATTAATTTATGGGTATGTTCATCTACGGTATAGGCATGAAACAAATCAAACTGCATTTGGCCAAAAATATTGCGCCACTGCGGAAGGTAAGCCGCAATCATGCCGTGCTTATGCATTAGCGTAAACGCACGGCCCATGCCGTTAGGGTGCTTTATAATACGTAAAAAAGCTTCGCGGCACGCGGCATAATCTTGTAAGTCACCTAATAAGCGACGACGTACTTGGCGGATAGTTCGAATGGTACTTGGGTATATATGGGTAATTTCTGGGTGATCAGCAATGTGCTCAAATAATACAAAAAGTTGGTCACGCCTAAAAAATACTGACGGACTTTTTACCCGAATTTGATGGCCCACGCGTTCAAAATTACGATCAAGCTCTTCAACGGTGGCTTGGCTGCTGTCTGGCGAAATACTTTGCTCAAAGTACGAAAGTAGCATTTGATTAAGTTCACGCACCCGGCTCATTATTCTGAACAAGCGTTTCATCATGCGCTCAACAGAGGCTTTTCCATCACTACCAAAACCCAAAATTTCAGCCGCTTGCGGCTGGTGATCAAACAATAAACGGTTTTCTGAGCGACCCGCGGCTAAATGCAAAGCAAAGCGAATATTCCATAAATTTTCAAGGCACTCTAACAGTTCTTGGTATTCTTCGTGAGTTAGGTAGCCGTGATTTATCAGCTCTTGCAGGGTTTCGGCTCTAAAGTGTTTTTTTGCAACCCAAATAATGGTTTGTAAATCGCGCAGCCCGCCTGGATTTTCTTTTATATTAGGCTCTAGATTATAAGCCGTACCATGACATTTTTTATGGCGTAAATTTTGCTCTTGTACTTTTGCAACAAAGAACTCTCCAGAGCCCCATACAGGCCTTTCGATGAGGTGACTTTTGAGCTTTTCGAATTCAATATGGTTGCCGAAAATTAATCGGCTTTCTAGTAGGCTGGTGGCAAAGGTAACATCTTCACGTTTTTGCTCTATGGCTTGTTCAATGGTGCGTACACTGTGACCTATTTCTAAATTAAGATCCCACAGCATAGTGACAAACTGGCCAATTTTTTCGCAAATATCGTCATTGGGTTGCTGGGTAACAAGCAGTAAAAAGTCAATGTCGGAGTAGGGATGAAGTTCACCGCGACCATAACCTCCTACAGCAATTAAAGCGAGATCTGGCTCGTGGGCTAAATCGAAAACATGAAAGAGTTTAATCAGTAACCGGTCTATAAATTCTGCACGGGCGTTTATTAGATTACCAACGGGTTGTTTTGAGAATTCATTATGCAACCATTTATAAAAATAGGCGGAGCAATCGCGGTATTCGCTAAGTTGCTGAGCATCATTGAGCAACTTTTTTACTTTGTTAGGTAATGCCACTTAGGCTGGCTCCTATATATGGACTGCATTATAAGTCTTGGATTAAGTTATTTTTATACTGTGTTTGCTGCAAAGGGAATAAATCATGTTATTTCCCTTTGCAGCAAACCACTTAATCTGTACGCAGGCTAAAGCCTGTTATTACTATGATTAAGCACACACCACTATTAGTGCTCGATGATTCTATCGATAGTATCATCTGATCGTAGTGTTAAAATTTCAACACCATTTTCAGTTACCAGTAAGGTATGTTCCCACTGAGCTGATAAACTACGGTCTTTTGTTACCACAGTCCAGTCGTCTTTTAGTAATTTACATTGGCGTTTGCCTGCATTGACCATGGGCTCGATTGTTAAACACATACCGGCTTTTAATGTTTCGCCTGTACCTGGTTTTCCGTAATGCATTACCTGTGGTTCTTCATGAAATTCACTGCCAATACCGTGCCCGCAGTATTCACGTACGATAGAGTAATTAAAGCTCTCTGCATATTTTTGAATAGCTGCACCAATATCACCAAGGCGAACACCCGGTTTTACCATTTTAATGGCAAGGTAAAGGCTTTCTTGGGTCACTTCTGCAAGGCGTTTGCCTTGAATGTTAGGTGTGCCAACATGGAACATTTTTGAAGTATCACCATGGTAACCATCTTTAATAACAGTAATGTCAATATTGACACTGTCACCGTCTTTTAATGCTTTGTCGTTCGGAATTCCGTGACAAATTACATGATTTACCGAGGTACATATTGATTTTGGAAAACCATGATAATTAAGAGGAGCAGGAACGGCATCTTGCACATTAACAATATAATCATGGCAAATTGTATTTAGCTCATCGGTGGTGATACCTGGTACCACATGTGGTTCGATCATTTCTAGCACATCAGCAGCCAAACGGCCGGCTACACGCATTTTCTCGATTTCTTCAGGGGTCTTAATCACAGCGCTCATTGAGGCTCCAAAGTTGCGTTTTTAGATGATTATCGTCGCACAATTTTTGCACGAGACGTTGAGTATTTAATTTTAATATGGTATAAAGCGCGCCGTCTTTTTACAAATAAATTCTTAAATGATTTTTTGTATTTAAGGCAAACACAATTTTATTTTAACACACACACGTATCGTCACATACACTTGGGTGCATTTCAGTTTCATTTAACTGCGGTGTTGGTGCTATGGGATATGTGGAGGCCTAACCCTAAACAACTTAGAGGATTTACAAAATGGCAAACGTTTCAATGCGCGATATGCTTCAAGCTGGTGTTCACTTTGGTCACCAAGCACGTTACTGGAACCCTAAGATGAAACCTTTCATCTTCGGCGCACGTAACCGTGTACATATCATCAACCTTGAGCAAACTGTACCAATGTTCAACACTGCACTTAAGTTTTTATCTGGTGCTGCTGCAAACAAAGGTAAAGTTCTTTTCGTTGGTACTAAGCGCGCAGCAAGCGAAGCAGTAAAAGAAGCTGCTTTACAAAGCGATCAATTCTTCGTTAACCACCGTTGGTTAGGCGGCATGTTGACTAACTGGAAAACAGTTCGTCAATCAATCAAGCGTCTTAAAGACCTTGAAGCTCAAAGCCAAGACGGTACTTTCGAGAAGTTAACTAAGAAAGAAGCGTTAATGCTTACTCGTGAAATGGACAAGCTTGAAAAAAGCCTTGGTGGTATTAAAAACATGGGTGGCCTTCCAGACGCTATCTTTGTAATCGATGCTGACCACGAGCACATTGCTATCCGTGAAGCTAACAACCTAGGTATCCCAGTTGTTGCAATCGTTGATACTAACTCTAACCCAGACGGTGTTGATTACATCGTACCTGGTAACGATGATGCTATCCGTGCAATCAACCTTTACACTAGTGCTGTTGCAGCTGCGATCACTGAAGGCCGTGAGAGTAACATCGTTGCTCAAGCTGAAAAAGATGACTTCGTAGAAGCTGAGTAATTAGCTGTCATCAAGTCTTCATCTTTTAAAGGTGAAGACTTGCTATTCTTGTGGAGCGGGTAACCCGCTTATCTAAACCTGATTTCAGATTTGAGGATTTACTAATGGCTGTAACTACTGCCCTAGTTAAAGAATTACGCGAGCGTACTGGCGCTGGCATGATGGATTGTAAAAAAGCGTTAACTGAGACTGATGGTGACATCGAGTTAGCGATTGAAAACATGCGTAAGAGCGGTGCTGCAAAGGCTGCTAAAAAAGCAGGTAACATCGCTGCTGAAGGTACTATCATCATCAAGCAAAACGCGGGTGTTGCAGTACTTGTAGAAGTTAACTGTCAAACTGACTTCGTAGCTAAAGATGCAAGCTTCTTAGCATTTGCTAATAAAGTTGCAGATGCTGCTATCGCTGACACTTCATCTATCGAAGACTTACAAGCTAAGTTTGAAGAAGATCGTGTTGAGCTAGTAACTAAAATTGGTGAAAACATCAATGTACGTCGTCTTCAGTACATCACTGGTGAGCAACTAGTTGAGTACCGTCACGGCGAGCGTATTGGTGTTGTTGTTGCAGGTGTTGCTGATGAAGAAACACTTAAGCACGTTGCAATGCACGTTGCTGCTTCAAACCCAGACTACCTAACGCCAGATGATGTACCTGCTGATGTTGTTGAAAAAGAAAAGCAAGTACAAATCGACATCGCGATGAATGAAGGCAAGCCTGCTGAAATCGCTGAGAAGATGGTTGTTGGTCGTATGAAGAAATTTACTGGTGAGGTTTCTCTTACTGGTCAAGCTTTCATCATGGAACCTAAAAAGTCTGTTGGCGAAATTCTTAAAGAGAAAAACGCAACAGTTACTGGCTTTGTACGTATGGAAGTTGGTGCAGGTATCGAGAAGAAAGAAGAAGATTTTGCTGCTGAAGTTGCTGCTCAAATTGCAGCTGCCAAAGCTAAGTAAGATTAGCTATTTGTGATGCCAAAGGAAAATACATGCAATTAAAGTACTATTTGCTTTTGCGTCACGCTTAGAAATTCTTTAAAATAACCGCGCTTTTATGTTTAACATAAGCGCGGTTATTTTTTATCCATAATTCAATAAAAGTTGGCCCCAAAACTATGACTATCAATCGCAAACCTATTTTTAGACGTGTTCTTCTCAAATTAAGTGGTGAAGCTTTAATGGGAGACGAAGGCTTCGGCATCGACCCTAAAGTTTTAGATCGTATGGCACAAGAAATTAAAGAGCTCGTAGAACTCGACGTAGAAGTGGGTTTAGTTATTGGTGGCGGTAACTTTTTACGTGGTGGCTCACTAGCCGAAGCGGGTATGAACCGCGTTGTTGGCGACCACATGGGTATGCTTGCAACCGTCATGAATGGCCTTGCTATGCGTGATGCGTTGCACCGTGCATTTGTAAATTGCCGTTTAATGTCAGCCATTCCTTTAAATGGCGTATGTGATGCATATAACTGGGCAGAAGCCATTAGCTTATTAAAAACAGGTCGTGTTGTTATTTTTGCAGCCGGTACGGGTAACCCGTTCTTTACAACTGACTCTGCAGCGTGTTTACGTGGCATTGAAATTGAAGCTGACACAGTAATTAAAGCAACCAAAGTAGATGGTGTATTTAGCGATGATCCGGTTAAAAACCCAGATGCGACACTTTACCGTCACTTAAGCTACAATGAAATTATTGATAAAGAACTAAAAGTAATGGATTTAGCGGCATTTACATTAGCTCGCGACCATAATATGCCATTGAGCGTATTTAATATGAATAAATCAGGCGCATTAAAACGCGTAATAATGGGTGAAGAAGAAGGAACCCTTATTTCTTCACAAGCCTCAGATGAAGTTAGTAACTAGATTAGGATTAAACCGTGATTAACGATATTCAAAAAGATGCGCAAGCGCGCATGCAAAAAAGTGTAGCAGCACTTGGTAGTCAATTATCTAAAATTCGTACTGGCCGTGCTCATCCTGCAATTTTAGACGGCATCATGGTGTCGTACTACGGCGCACCAACACCGTTAAACCAAGTTGCAAATGTAACAATTGAAGACTCACGTACATTGGCTATTGGTGTATTTGATAAGTCATTAGCGCAAGCTGTTGAAAAAGCGATTATGGCATCTGACCTTGGTTTAAATCCAATGTCTGCAGGCACAGTGATCCGTGTACCACTTCCTCCATTGACTGAAGAACGTCGTAAAGATTTAATTAAAATCGTACGTGGTGAAGTAGAAGGCGGTCGTGTTGCTATTCGTAACATTCGTCGTGATGCAAATGGCGATATTAAAAACTTATTAAAAGATAAAGACATCTCTGAAGATGAAGCGCGTCAAGCTGAAGATGCTATCCAAAAAATCACTGATAAGTTTATCAAAGAAATGGATACGCAACTAACAGCGAAAGAAGCTGAGTTGATGGAAATCTAATTGCTAATCTAGGCTCGGATTAACAGCTTTACTAAAGTAACTAAGTCGTTGTTTATATGTCTTCGCACTTAACTTTAATTGTGTGATTTTAAAGGGTAACAGATTGTGTTTACTCTTTGCTATTGGCTCGATTATCAGTAAATACAAGGTTGTTAGCTGTATAATTATTTGCTTTATGTAGATTTATTATCACGGGTACAGGTTAAAATTATTAGTTTTGAAACGCCGTCTGGGGTATACTAGGCGGCGTTTTTTTATGGAATACACAAAATTTATGGTTCTAGACGCTGATACAATTTCACAGCAATGTTTACCTAAACATGTTGCCATCATCATGGATGGGAACGGGCGTTGGGCACAAGCTAGAAATAGACCTCGTGTATATGGGCATAAAAAAGGCGTGGATGCAGTTCGTCAATCCGTGCAGTTTTGTACTAAATTAGGAATACAATCGTTAACCTTATTTGCTTTTAGTAGTGAAAACTGGCGCCGCCCTGAAGACGAAGTAAATACACTTATGGAGCTTTTTTTATTTGTACTGAGTAAAGAAGTTAAAAAGCTGCATAAAAATAACGTAAAACTAACCATCATTGGAGATTTATCTCGATTCTCTGAAAGCTTGCGCGCTAAAGTACATACAGCTCAAGAACTAACAGCGAACAATACCGGGCTGCACTTAAATGTTGCGGCAAATTACGGTGGTCGCTGGGATATGACTCACGCTGCTAAGCAAGTTGCTTTACAAGTAGCGAATGGAGAAATTGACCCAGCAGATATTACAGAAGAACATATTGCACAGCATATGAGTATGGCAGATCAAGCTCAGCCTGATTTATTGATCCGTACCGGTGGCGATGTCAGAATTAGTAACTTTTTACTTTGGCAGGCAGCCTACGCTGAACTTTATTTCACCAATACACTTTGGCCTGATTTTAATGAAGCTGCTTTTGCAGAGGCCATTGCATGTTACGTTGCCAGAGAGCGACGTTTTGGTTGCACGGGCGAACAAATAAAACAATTACTCGCTCAAACCTAAAATAGATTAAGGGTCATCATTTTGTTAAAACAACGTATTTTAACCTCACTAGTGCTAGCGCCATTAGCACTGGCTTTGGTTTTTTACACCCCACTAACGTTATTTAGTTATTTTGCGGGTGCTATTGTATTAATGGGCGCGTGGGAATGGTCTGCCTTTATGGGACTATGCGATAAGCTAAAACGCGGTGCGTTTGTATTATTAGTGGCTGTATTACTTGGTTTACTTAATTTACATTGGCCTATAGAAACCCTATGGCAAGATGGTCAGCTTGTTGGCGATGCTAATTACTTATTTACCTTGTCGTTTTCTTGGTGGTTGGTAGCCAGTTACTTAGTGTGGCGTTACCCTGCTATGGCGAAAGGGTGGAACGAAGGGCTTGTGATGCGCGGCATTGCTGGTTTGTTGACCTTAGTACCGCTATGGCTTGCACTTAACACACTGCGTAGTGCGCAATATACGGAATCTACTCACTATGGCTCTATGCTCATTTTAGTTGTATTAGGCATTGTATGGAGTGCCGATATAGGCGCTTACTTTACAGGTAAAAGTTTTGGTAAACATAAGTTAATGCCTAAAGTTAGTCCAAATAAAACCATAGAAGGCCTCGCAGGTGGCGTGGTTGCTGCGGTGTTATTTGTACTGGCTTTTTGTTATTACACTAACGTTGATACCTCTGTATGGCCTATTTATGCAGTTATGACAGCGTTTATTGCCTTGTTTTCTGCGGTAGGTGATTTACTTGAGAGTATGTTTAAGCGCGAAGCGGGACTTAAAGATAGCGGCAGTTGCTTACCAGGACACGGTGGTATTTTAGACCGTATTGATAGTTTAACTGCGGCAGCACCGATGTTTGTTATTTGCTTTGCTTGGACGCTTAGCTTATGAGTGCTGTGCAACAACTGGTTATTTTGGGTGCGACGGGGTCGATAGGTCTTAGCACGTTAGATGTTGTTGCAAGAAACCAACAGCAATTTAAAGTTTTTGCATTGACCGCAGGACAAAATGCAAAAAAAATGGCTGAACTGTGTATAGCTCACCAGCCTCGTTATGCTGTAATGGCATCTGAATCAGCGGCTAAGCAGCTTTCTGCGCTTTTAAAGCATGAGAGTAAAACGCAAGTAATGCATGGCGAGAAAGCCATGAGTGAGCTCTGTGCTCATGGTGATGTTGATACGGTTATGTCAGCGATTGTCGGTGCAGCCGGATTACTACCTACCTTGAGCGCTGTTGAAGCAGGCAAAAAAGTATTGCTTGCCAACAAAGAGTCACTGGTGATGTCGGGTCAGTTATTCATTGATAAAGTTAAAAAGCATCAAGCAACTTTATTACCCATCGACAGCGAGCATAATGCTATTTTTCAGTGTTTACCTAGTGCGTTACAAAATACCCAATGGCAAGCAAGGCTTGAGCAACATGGGGTTAGCAAAATTTTATTGACTGGCTCAGGTGGCCCGTTTTTAAATCGCGATATCAATACCCTTAACACCGTTAGCGTCAGTGAAGCTGTTGCTCATCCTAATTGGTCTATGGGGCAAAAAATATCAGTAGACTCAGCTACGATGATGAACAAAGGCTTAGAGTTTATTGAGGCTAAATGGTTATTTAACTGTGATGCAAGCGATATTGATGTGGTGATTCATCCTCAAAGTATTATCCATTCTATGGTGCAATACCAAGATGGCTCTATTTTAGCGCAAATGGGTAACCCTGATATGCGCACCCCGATAGCGCATGCACTTGCGTATCCAGAGCGCATTGATGCGGGTGTCAAGCCGTTAAATTTTTCTGATATTTGTGATTTTTCGTTCACTAAACCTGATTTCTCGCGTTACCCCAATTTAAAGCTTGCAATTGCAGCCTGTGATGCAGGCCAAGGAGCCACCACCACCGTTAATGCGGCTAATGAGATTGCAGTTAATGCGTTTCTACAGGGGCAGATTGGGTTTACGGATATTTATAAAGTGAATGCGCAAACACTAGACGCCGCACAATTTACTGATGCGAAAACACTCGATGAAATTTTAGAGTGTGACCGTTTAGCACGCATCAGCGCTGCGCAGTTTATAACAAAAGTGGTGCATTGATATGTTCGATTTTTTTTGGAATTTAGGTTCGTTTATACTCGCACTAGGCATTTTAGTGACCGTTCATGAATATGGTCATTTTTGGGTTGCGCGTAAAGCGGGTGTAAAGGTACTGCGCTTTTCAATTGGTTTTGGTAAACCCTTACTAAAATGGCACGATAAATATAATACTGAGTACGTTATTGCGGCAATCCCGCTGGGCGGATACGTGAAAATGCTCGACGAGCGTGTTGATGAAGTGCCTGCCAATCAACGTCATTTATCGTTTAATGCTAAATCAGTTCAAGCCCGCATAGCCATTGTGGCAGCAGGGCCGATGGCGAACTTTTTGTTCGCTATTTTTGCTTTAGCGGTGATGTACATGGTAGGTGTGCAAACCATAAAACCAGTTGTGGGTAGTGTTGTTGAAGGCAGCCGAGCTGAACAAGCCGGTATTATGCCAACCCAGCAAATTATTAAAATTGGTGATGACGACATAAGTAATTGGCAAGATGCGACCTTTTCTTTGATGTCTCATTTAGGTGATAAAAGCGTTGCCGTAACCTTACGTAACGAAAATTATCAGCAAACAGTGCAAACACTTAACCTAGATGGTTGGAAGCTTGATCAACAAGATGTACCGCCGCTCAGTTCGTTAGGTATTGTACCGTTTCGCCCTCAGGCAACCTTGGTTATTGCCGCTATTACTAAAAACTCAGCTGCTGAACAGGCTAATTTACAGGTTGACGACGTTATTTTAGCTGTGAATGGTGAAACAATGACCAGTTGGCAGCAATTAGTTAATCTTATTACTCAATCGGCTAACAAATCCTTACAATTTAGTGTAAAAAGACAAGATAGTATAAAAACAATAACAGTTACTCCAAAGAGCCGGGTCGTCAGTAATGGCATAGAGCAAGGCTTTTTGGGTGTTGCTCCCGTTGTAGAGCAGTGGCCTGATGATTTTGTAGAGACTAGACATTATGGGCCACTAGATAGTATTGTGCTGGGCACAAAAGAAACATGGCGTTTAATTACGCTGAGTTTTGACATGATAGGTAACTTAATAACAGGCCAAGTGTCGGTTAAAAACCTAAGTGGACCCGTCGGCATAGCCGTAGGCGCCGGCACCAGTGTTAGTTATGGATTAGTCGCATTTTTAAGCTTTTTAGCTTTGATAAGCGTTAACTTGGGAGTATTTAATTTACTTCCTCTGCCAGTGCTTGATGGTGGGCACTTAATGTATTACATAATTGAACTTTTTCGTAAAAAGCTAGTCTCTGAAAAGACACAAGAGTTTGGTTTTAAAGTGGGAGCCTTGCTACTCATTTTTCTAACATGTTTCGCTTTGTTCAATGATGTATCGCGCTTGTAGTTATGTAAGCGTGGTAACGACAAATTAGAACACGATTGTAAAGCTCGTAAATATTTAATTTCCGATGCTAAGCGGTAATACAGTTGTAAAGGATAAAGATAATAAAATGGCTATAAAAAAACATTTGGTAGTTTCAAGTTTATTGGGTGCAAGCTTTGCAGCCCTAGGCCAAAACTCCTTTATTGTTGAAGATTTAAAAGTTGAGGGATTGCAACGTGTCGCACTTGGTGCTGCATTAACGCATATTCCTATTAACGTGGGCGACAATGTTGATGAATATACAATTTCAAAAACAATTAAGTCACTTTATCGCTCTGGTCACTTTGACAATATAAAAGCGTTACGTGATGGTAATAACGTTATTTTTAAAGTAACTGAACGTCCAACCATTAGCTTTATTGAATTTGAAGGCAATAAAGACATAAAAGATGAGCAGTTAAATCAGTCACTCGATCAACAAGATATTCGCCAAGGCGAGCCGCTTGATAAAACGGTAATCGATAACATTGAAAAAGGCCTGATTGAATTTTTTCACAGTATTGGTAAATACAATGCAAAAGTGGATATCAGTGTCACTAAATTACCACGTAATCGCGTTAAATTAAGACTTGAGTTTGACGAGGGCGATGCAGCCTCCATTCGTCAAATTAACTTAGTGGGTAATGAGCTTTTCTCAAACGAAGAGTTATTGCAACTAGTTGAGTCGCAGCAAGACTTACCATGGTGGCAGTTTATGGGTAGCGACCGCTATCAAAAACAAACCATTGAAGGCGATTTAGAAAAAATTCGCAGCTTTTATTTAGACCGTGGCTATTTACGCTTTAATATTGACTCAACTCAAGTATCAGTTAGCCCTGAACGTGAGTCTGTTTATGTAACGGCAAATATTACCGAAGGCGTTAAATACAAAGTGAAAGGCTTTGATTTCATCGGTGATTTACTCGGTCGTGAAGAATTAATAAAAAGTGTTATTCCACTGCGTACAGGCGAGCTTTATAACGGATCAGTGGTTACCTCATCAGAAGAATTTATCAAAAGCTACTTGGCGCGTTTTGGTTACGCCAATGCTGAAGTACGTACGATTCCAGAAATTGATGACGAGAACCAAGAAGTACAATTGACTCTGTCGGTTGACCCAGGCAAGCGTGTGTATGTTCGTCGAATTATTGTAGGTGGTAACCAAAACACGGCTGATGAAGTACTGCGCCGTGAAATGACACAGCTTGAAGGTGCATGGTTATCTAATCAAAACCTAGAGCGTTCTAAACTACAAATTCAACGTTTACCTTATATGGAAACCGTTGATTTTAATGTGGTGCCAGTTCCAGGTGTTGATGACCAAGTAGACGTTGACTTTACTGTTAAAGAGCAATCTGCGGGCAGCTTCAATGCCGGTCTTGCCTATGGCTCATACTTAGGTCTGCAGTTTAATATTGGTGTAACCGAGTCTAACTTTTTAGGCACAGGTAACCAAATTGGCTTTAATATTAATACTTCACGCGGTTCTGAGCGTGTCAGTGTATCGTATACCGACCCTTACTTTACGCCGGATGGCGTATCGCAGGGCAGCAGTATCTTTTACAGTAACTACGATGCCAGTCAGTTTAGCTTGATTGACTATAAGTCAAAAAGTTATGGGTTAGGGACAAACATTGGTTTCCCAATTGATGCCATTAACCGTATTAACTTTGGCGCACGTTGGATAGAAGAAGAGCTATCTGATATTGCTGAATATGAGCAAACACGTGTACTACGTGAAACCTTCTTAGATCCAGAAAATCCAGATGCGGGCTTTGAATTTACAAAGTACGAGCTAAGTGTTGGTTGGTCACGTGTTACAGTTAACCGTGGTTTATTCCCAACGGCAGGTTCACGACAAACATTAAACTTAACAGCCACAACGCCAAACTCTGATTTACAGTACTTTAAATTAAATTATGACTCGCGTTTTTACTGGCCGATTTCTAACGATCATCGTTGGGTTTTCTCAACGCGTGCTGCATTAGGTTATGGTAATGGTTATGGCTCTACCAACGGCTATGATCAAACTTTACCGTTCCAAGAATACTTCCGTATCACTGAAATGGAATTACGTGGCTTTGATAGAAATACCATTTTACCGCGTGCTGTTTCGCGTATACCGCAATCAATACCAGGTACGCCATCAGGTGATGGCACAACCACAGGTAACATTGGTGGGGCGTCAGAGTTTGACGTGCTAATACCACAAGGTCGTATTGGTGGTAATGCTAAAGCAGTGGCAGGTATGGAGCTTATTGTACCTACTCCATTCTTAGATGAAGAGAATACTAGCTCAGTGCGAACGAGTTTCTTTGTTGACGCTGCCAATGTATGGGATACCGAATTCAGTGTTGATCGCTATCAAAACTTAGGGATTGATGAGCGTGCAAAATTAGATGACTACTCAGACCCTATGCGCTTTAGGGTTGCAACCGGTTTATCATTACAGTGGATCTCACCTATGGGTCCGATGCTGATCAGCTTTGCGTATCCGTTGCAAAAAGAAGAAGATGACGATACCAAGACCATCAGTTTTAATATTAGTAACACTTTCTAAAGGAGTTTATTGTGAAAAAATTATTCAAATCAACAGCAGTTGCCGTTTTAGCTACACTTATGATGGGTACATCAGTTAACGCTTTTGCTCATAAAGTGGGTATTGTAGATATGCAAGAAATCTACAAGCAGCTTCCACAAATGGCTAAAATTGAACAGTCTCTGCAAACTGAGTTTGCAGAGCGTCGTCAAGAGCTTGAAAAGTTGCAAGGTGACATTCGCTTTGAAGCTGAAAAGTTTAAGCGTGAAAGCACTACAATGAGTCAAGACCAAAAAGACGCATTACGTGATAAAATTCAAGGTATGCAAAAAAATCTTGCTGAAAAAGGTCGTCCTCTAGAGCAAGAAATTAAATCACGCCAAAATCAAGAGTTGGCTAAAGTTCAGACTCTAATCATTGAAACAATCCAAGAGATTGCTAAAAAAGGCGACTTCGACGAAGTTAAAGTAAAAGACACAACAATTTACTTTAACCCTAAAGAAGTAACTGATCTTTCTGAAAAAGTTGTACAAGCTGTAAGTAAGAAATAATTAATCTATGCAAAATTATACGCTTTCGCAAATTGCGGAACTTCTAAGCGCCGAGCTACAAGGTGATGGCGCTTTAGAAATTAAAAAAATAGCAACACTTGCAAATGCCCAGACTGGGCATATTGCATTTTTAGCGAACAAGAAATATCGCTCTCAGCTTGAAACAACACAAGCCAGTGCTGTGATACTGAGTCCTGAGGATGCGCCTTATTTTTCAGGCAACAAAATCATCGTCGCCAATCCGTATGTGAATTACGCCAAACTCGCTCAGTTAATGGATACCACGCCACGTAGTGCCATTAGTGGTATACACCCAAGTGCGGTTATACATGCCAGTGCGCAAGTCAGTAAAAGCGCAGCCATAGGCGCGAATGTTGTAATTGAAGCTGACGCTGTGATTGGCGATAACGTACAAATTGGTCCGAACAGTTTTATTGGTGAACGTGTTAAAATAGGCTCAGGCACCAAACTATGGTCAAGTGTGAGCGTTTATCATGATGTTGAGATTGGCGCAGACTGTTTATTTCAAGCGAATACTGTTATTGGCAGCGACGGTTTTGGTTATGCGAATGAACGTGGTCAGTGGCTTAAAATTCCACAACTAGGCTCAGTGATCATTGGCGATAAAGTCGAAATTGGTGCAAGCACCACCATAGATCGTGGTGCACTCGATGATACTATTATTCACAGTAACGTTATTATTGATAATCAGTGTCAAATAGCACACAACGTTGAAGTTCAGTCAGGCACTGCAATTGCCGGTTGTACTGTACTTGCAGGCAGTGTCAGCATAGGTAAAAATTGCCAGATTGGCGGCATGACCGCAATTAACGGTCACATGTCTGTATGTGATGGTGTTATAATTACTGGTATGAGTATGGTGACTAAATCAATCACCGAACCGGGTATTTACTCATCCGGTATGCCTCATACGACTAACAAAGAATGGCGAAAGTCAATTGCTCATTTGCGTAACCTTTCAGACATGAAGTCACGTCTAAAAGCGCTTGAAGCATTGAATAAGTCATGAACGTTGAACACTAATAAGGATGCTATTTTGGCAAACGAATTAAATAGCCTTGATATTCAAGAAATTTTAAGTTTATTACCGCACCGTTACCCGATGCTACTGATTGATCGCGTTATAGATTTCACCCCTGGTGAATCGTTACATGCAATTAAAAACGTATCGATTAATGAACCCATTTTCACCGGCCATTTCCCGAACCAGCCGATTTTTCCTGGTGTGCTAATATTAGAGTCAATGGCACAAGCAACGGGTCTATTAGGGTTTAAAACGGTTGAAAATCGTAGTGAAAACGAACTTTACCTATTTGCAGCCGTAGACAATGCTCGTTTTAAGCAGCCGGTTGTGCCAGGTGATACCATGCATCTTCATGTTAAGTTTTTAAAAGAGCGTCGTAACATATGGAAATTTGCGGCTGAAGCTAAAGTTGACGGCAAAACAGTGTGTAGCGCCGAAATCATGTGTGCTAGAAGAGAGTTTTAATTGTGATCCATGCTACGGCAATAATCGAACCGGGTGCAAAACTTGGTAACAATGTGTCAGTTGGACCATACAGTTACATCGGTAATGATGTTGTTATTGGTGATGACTGTATTATTGAGTCTCACGTTGTTGTTAAAGGGCCTGCTACTATTGGCTCTGGTAACCATATTTTTCAGTTTGCTTCTGTGGGCGAAGCCTGCCAAGACAAAAAATATAACAACGAACCAACAAGCTTAATTATTGGCGACAATAATGTTATTCGTGAATGTGCGACTATTCATCGCGGTACAATCCAAGATGAAGGTGTTACCAAAATAGGTAGCAATAACTTATTTATGGCTTACACACACGTTGCACACGATGCGGTGATTGGCGATAACGTTATTTTTGCAAATAATGCCAGTGTAGCGGGTCACGTTCATGTTGGTGATTGGGTTATTTTAGCGGGTAACTCAGGTGTGCATCAATTTTGTAAAATTGGTGCTCATGCATTTGTTGGTATGTATTCTGGTGTAAATAAAGACGTACCTCCTTTTGTTACCACCATTGGGATGCCAGCAGGTCCTGCAGCAATCAATACCGAAGGTATGAAACGCCGTGGTTTTGAAAGCGATGAGATAATGGCTGTACGCCGCGCATACAAGGCGTTTTATCGTAAGAGCCTAGGCGTTGATGAAGCGATAGAATCGCTTTCAGAAGACGCTGAAAAATACCCAGCGGTGCAGCTGATGATTGATTTTGTTAAAAGCTCAGAGCGCGGTATCGTGCGTTAATACAGAGCATTTTAATTTATAAAAAAACCACCTTTGAGTAATCAAGGTGGTTTTTTATTAGCTGATATTTGATTAATAACTCAGCCATGAAGTGCATGTTGCTATGTTTATTAAATTCAGTCTCTACTCAGGCTTACCTTATTACACTCCCTACACATTTTCCTATAAAGTATAAATAATGAAACGGATAAAGTTAGTATTGCTTTCAATGCTATTGGTTATGTTAACTGCTTGTAGTACTGCGCCAAGGCAAATAAATAATCAACAAAGTGATATGTCAGAGCGAGGTAAAGCATCATTCTATGCAGACAAATATCATGGCAGAACCACGGCTAATGGCGAACGTTTTAGCCAACAGGCGGCAACGGCTGCGCATCTAAGACTCCCATTTGGTACAAAAGTGAAAGTTACCAATATTGCTAATAATAAGTCTGTAGTGGTCAGAATTAATGACAGGGGGCCTTATATTCGGGGTCGAATTATTGATTTATCTAAGGCGATGTTTAAAAAAATAGCCGACCCTAAAGTCGGCGTTATTGATGTAACGGTCACCGTTATTGATAAAAGTAATACTGCTAAGGACTAAAAGCGGGTCGTTAACGCCACATAGTCAGGGTGTTCATTGAGCAATTGTTGATGTGAACCTTGAGCGATGATTTGTCCACTGTCTAACCAGATGACACTATCCATTTGCGATAACAACGCTGGATCATGAGTAATTGTTAATACACTAGCATGCTCTTTTAGCTGTAAAATACTGTTCATAACGGCTTGTTTAGAAATATTATCGAGCCCTTCAGTGGGTTCATCGAGCACTACAATGGCGGGTTGTTGCAGCAGCGCTTGTGCCAAGGCAATGCGTCTTGACTGGCCTTGAGAGACACTGCGTCCCCCTGTGCCTAAACGAGTATTTAAGCCTTCTTTTAGCGCGCTAAACCAGTTACCCAGCTCGGCTTGTTTTAACGCCGCTGTCATTTGTTGCGGTGTTGCATCAGGTGCCGCATAGGCAAGATTATCGCTTAATGTACCATCAAAAATATGATGCTGTTGCGCTAAAATATTTAATGTTTTTGCACGGCTTTCATTATTTAAATTATGCAGGTTTATTGTTTCTTTTTCGCTTTGTAAGCTAATTGCACCTTGTTGCAGAGGCCATAAACCGCTGAGTAAATTCACTAAGGTTGTTTTACCACTGCCGCTTCTACCAACAATCGCCACTTTATACTTTGCAGGTAGCTCAAAACTCACATTATTTAATGCCTGCTTTTGGCCATAGTGGTAGCTAATTTTATCTAGCGAAAGTGTCCATTTTTTATTATGTGAATCAATAACCTGTGAAGGTATCTCGTTTTTATTCAGTACTTTATCTTCAAGGGTAAATAGTCGCTCGGCTGCTTTTAATACATTAGGTAGTTCAATAAACGCGTTGGGTAGTAACAATACGCTTTCAAAACTGGCCAGTACAAACAAACTCAACATCGCCAATTCAACATTTACCATCTCGGCGCTAAACACCAGCGGCACAATAGTGACAATGCTGGCGAGCATAGCCAGTTGTACTATGAGTAAGCTCAAACCATCAGCATTGCCAAGAGCCTTATGACGAATAAATAATTGCTGGTTATACTGCTTACTTAACTGATCACACTTAGTGAGTTGTTGGTTTCGAGCTTGGTAAATATTTAGTTCTCTAAGACCCGTTAAGGTATCAGATAGCTCAGCTCTTAATTGGGCGCTGAGTAATGTTTCTTGGTGGCTGTTTTTATCTAATTGTCTGCTCAATATAGCGGGTATAACCACCCCAATAACAACGATACCCGTAAAGCAAATTAAGGCTACACTTGGGCTGTAAGCAGACATAAACAGCATAATAATAGGTACAGTGAGTAAGGCTACCAACATCGGTAGCAACACATTTAAATAAAATTTATCTAGTGCGTCTACATCATTTTGTAAGCGGTTAACTAAATCGGCACTGCGGCTCATAGCCAAATCAAGGTTATTAAGTTTACTGAGTGTGGCGAACATATTTACTCGTATTTCACTTAACAATAAAAATGTGGCGTTGTGAGTAACTAAGCGTTCAGCGTAACGTGAAGCGGTGCGCACAATCGCCAAAAAACGAATGGTGCCAGCTGGGGTAAAGTAGTTCATATGGACGCCTGCAATTCCTGCGGCAGCCATAGAAGCTAAAAACCAGCCGGAAATAGCGAGTAAGCCTACATTAGCTAGCACCGTGAGTGACGCTAGAAACGTCCCTAGAAGCATCGCTTTATAATGGGGGCGGCACAATTTAAGTAAACGAATAAAGTTAGTCATTAGTCGCTCCATGTTGCGCTGTTTGCAGCAGCTTTGCAAATTCGCCAGCTTGCTGGCTGAGCGTTATAAAGTCGCCTTGCTGAGCGATGGCACCATTTTCCATAACGATAAGTTGTTTGGCATTTCTTACTGTATTTAAGCGGTGCGCTATGGTGATCACTAAGTGTTCTTTTGCATACTCAGCAATAGCGTTTTGAATGAGCTGTTCAGTTTGACTGTCTAAATGAGCGGTTGGCTCATCAAGCATTAAAATAGGGGCGTTTTTTAAAAATGCACGAGCTAAAGCAATACGCTGCTTTTGTCCTCCAGAGAGCCCTTCGCCTTGTTCACCTATTAATGTGTTAAACCCATCAGGTAAGTCGTTAATAAATTCCAGCGCACCAGCTTGCTGCGCCGCCTGCTCAAGTGCTGCATTTGAAACGCCTGGGTTACCTAGCTTTATATTAGCGCCAATGGTGTCGTAAAATAAGGTTGGCTTTTGTGGGATCCAGGCAATGTTTTGTTGTAATTGGCTTATATCGGCTGTCGTCAATGGTTGTTGGTCAATGGATATGTGTTGTATTACTTCTGGGTGAAAACCAAGCATGCAATCAAGTAGGGTGCTCTTACCTGAGCCGCTAGCTCCCACAATGGCTACTAGTCCTGTGCTTGGCAGGGTTAAATTAATATTATTAATTCCCTCATTGCTATTAGGGTAACTAAAATTGAGATCATGGACGCTGATAGTGCTGTTACCCTCCATGTCTATATGAGCTGTGTGGTTATTATTTTTTGATGGCAGTGGTGCATTTAAAATGATTAGCATATCTGCAGCAGCACTAATTCCTTGTAAGCGCGCATGATAATGGCTGCCTAATTGGCGAAGCGGTAAGTAAAATTCAGGCGCTAGCAGCAATACTACAAAGCCGGTTGCAAAATCGAGCGTGCCAAAAAATAATCTAAAACCAATAATAACCGCTACCAGTGCCACACTAATTGTGGCTAAAAACTCCAGTGCAAAAGAAGATAAAAAAGCAATTTTTAACACGCTTAGCGTTGCATGCCTAAAATCATCTGAAATTCGGGCTATTTGCTTTAGCTCTTTGCGCGTAGCATTAAACAATTTTAGTTGGGTAAGCCCTTGTATGCGGTCAAAAAAGTAGTTGCCTAATACCGCCAGTTGTTGCCAGCGCTTTTGGTTAAGCGCTTCTGCCTTATGACCAACTAGAATCATAAAAAACGGAATAAGTGGTGCGGTTAATAAAAATATCAGTCCCGCTTTATAATCGGTCGGAAATATAACCACTAATATTGCCAGAGGAATAAGCGCACTATAGGCAACCCCTGGTAAGTACTTTGCATAGTAGTCATGCAGTGCTTCTACACCATTGTGCAGCGTGTTGAGCGTAGCGCCTTGGCCGTGTTGCTCTATATAACTTGGCCCAAGTAGCGTGAGTTTATCGAGTAAAGTTTGGCGAATAGCCGATTTGATTTTAAGCGCTGCAAATGCGCTTAAGCGCTCACTTAACGCTAAAAAAATGGCGCGCAGTAAAATAATACCCGCTAAAGGCCATAAAAAGTGGGTTACTTGGGCTAAATTACGCCCTTCAAACATCACATCATGAATGGTTTGTGCAAGTAAATAAGCGCCTGCAATCATTAAAATCGCATTAACTGTACCTAGGGCAATGCTTAGCTTTAACCACATTGCTGCCGGCTTACTTTGCTGCTTTAAAAAAGCGCGCAGAGACTGTTGCTGCGCGCGATTAGGTCGGGGGTTAGTCGTCATTATGAGTTGTATTATGCTCGTTTAATAAATCATGGGTGGCTTGTTCATCATCAGCAATGCTGTTTTTATTTTGATGAAACTCATACCACATTACATTTATTACGCCTAAGGTACAGGCAAGTAATACACCTAAAATCCACGCGAAATACCACATAATTTAGTCTCCTTAATAGCTGCCGTGAGGGTTGTTTTCAATTTCATCAACCGTCACTCTGCGCCACATTTTTACATAACACCACGTGGTGTAGGCTAAAATGAGTGGCACAAATATAACCACAGCAATAAACATAACATTGAGTGTTCTGTGGCTTGATACCGCATCCCAAATGGTTAAGCTAATATCAGGGTTGTTACTTGAGGGCATGATAAATGGGAATAACGAAACGCCCGCGGTCATAATCACTCCAATTAACATCACACTGGTTGCCAGTAAGCCTAAAGCGGGTTTATTTACTTTAGAAAACAGCAGTGCACACAGTGCCATTGCAAATGCCAAAATAGGGAAGGTCATTGTCCATGGACGTTCGCTGTAGTTATTCAGCCATGCGCCTTGGGCGGTTGTGACTACTTTTGCCAGTGGATCTGCATGGCCTTGAGTATCACCCATAGAAACAATTTGATAGCCCGTTAGGTTGGCAACCCACACACCAGCCGCCGCAAATAACACTATAAAGGCAAGTAATGAGTAGCGACCGTATTGTCCTGAGCGCTCAGCAACCTGATCTGCAGTGCGCAGTTGTAGCCACATTCCCGCGTGTGCAATTAACATGGTAATACTAACTAAACCGGCAATGAGCGCAAATGGATTAAGCAAGGCGAAAAACGACCCTTGGTAACTGACTCTTAATAAATTATCGATATTAAACGGTACACCCAAAAACAAGTTACCAAACGCGACACCAAATACCAGCGCAGGTATGGCACTACCGGCAAACAAGCCCCAGTCCCAGTTATTACGCCAGCGTTTAGAGTCAACTTTAGAGCGATAATCAAAGCCAAGAGGTCTAAAAAATAATGCAAATAACACCAGCATCATGGCAAAGTAAAAACCAGAAAACGCTGCCGCATAAACCATAGGCCACGCTGCAAACAAGGCACCGCCAGCAGTAATAAACCATACTTGGTTACCATCCCAGTGGGCACCAATGGTATTAATAACGGTACGACGTTCACTGTCTGTTTTGCCCACAAAGCGCAGTAACATAGCAACGCCCATGTCCATACCATCGGTAATGGCAAAACCAATTAACAGCACACCAATAATTAACCACCAGAGCATTTTTAATGTTTCATAATCAAAAATCATGATAGTTCTCCTTTAGCAGCCGTGCTGTGATCAGGTAATTCAAAATGGTACTTACCGGTATGAAGGGAGCTTGGGCCTTGCTTAATAAATTTAATCATTAACCATGCTTCAACAATCGCCAATCCAGTATAGAAAACAATAAAACCGGTCAAGCTAATTAAAATATCATTTACCGTCAGCGATGACGTTGCTAAAAAGGTCGGTAATACTTCAGAAATAGCCCATGGCTGGCGGCCATATTCAGCCACAATCCAACCAAATTCAATAGCAATCCAAGGCAGAGGAATGCTCAATACCGCCGCCCACAACAACCAACGTTTTTGTTCAATAATACGATGGGCGTTGTAATAAAAAGAGAGAATAAACACGCCAAGCATAATTACGCCACAGCCAACCATAATCCTAAATGACCAAAACATAGGGCCCACTTTAGGGAAGGAGTCTTTAACGGCTTGTTGTATTTGTGCCTCGCTGGCATCTACCACATTAGGAGTGTAACGTTTAAGTAATAAGCCATAGCCTAAATCATCTTTGACGTTATCAAACTTTTCGATATTTGCAGGGGTATCGTCACCTGCGCGAAGTTTTTCTAGGTATTCATAAGCAATCATGCCATTGCGAATACGCTTTTCGTGTTTTTTCTCAAGATCTGAAATACCAATCACTTGCTCATCAAGTGAGCGAGTTGCAATAATCCCTAATGCGTAGGGAATTTTTACTGCAGCATGAGTGACTTGCTCTTCTGAGTCAGGGAAACCTATTGCAGTAAAGGCTGCTGGAGCTTCTTCTGTATGCCATTCAGCTTCTATGGTCGCGAGTTTTACTTTTTGTACTTCACCGACTTCGTAGCCAGATTCATCACCGAGTAAAATAACACATAAAATAGAGGCTAAACCAAAGCCAGACGCCACCGAGAACGACCGTTTAGCAAATGCCAAATCACGTCCTTTTAATATGTACCAGCTACTAATCCCAAGCACAAACATAGATGCAGCAACATAACCTGCAGACACAGTATGAATAAACTTAACTTGTGCTACAGGGTTAAATACCAGCTCTGCAAAACTGGTCATTTCCATGCGCATGGTTTGATAGTTAAACTCAGCCCCTACTGGATTTTGCATCCACGCATTAGCGACTAAAATCCACAGCGCAGACATATTTGTGCCCAGCGCCATTAAAAATGTGACCCCTAAATGCTGGCGTTTAGAGAGCCTATCCCAACCTAAAAAGAACATTCCCACAAAGGTTGATTCTAAAAAGAATGCCATTAAGCCTTCAATGGCCAGTGGCGCACCAAATACATCACCCACATAGTGCGAGTAATACGACCAGTTAGTACCAAACTCAAATTCCATGGTGAGGCCCGTCGCCACGCCAATAGCAAAGTTAATACCAAATAACTTGCCCCAAAACTTAGTCATATCACGATAAATTTCGCGACCGGTCATAACATAAACCGATTCCATGATAACTAAAATCCAGGTCATACCGATTGTTAACGGCACAAATAAAAAATGAAATAGAGCGGTGACAGCAAACTGTAATCGCGATAGATCCACAAAGGTTTCATCTATCATTTTTGGCTCCTTTGGTTGTGATGCAGTGACAGCACAAAGCAATTGTTAATGTTTTAATAAACTTTCAGTAATTTCTGAAAGTTTGTATCATTATTAGCGTTTGTACAATTTTTGTCAATATGTATATTAGAAAACTTTAATATACTATGACATTACATCAGTCTATAAAATACGCAGTCATCAATTAAGAGTAAGTTAGAAAAAAGTGGTGTGTTTTAAGCGTTTAACCTAGCCTTAAAACACGGTAAACTAATCGGTATGAACGCCGGGTTTACTTGTGAAAAAATAGCAAATGAAAAAAGATAAAAAACAACTACGAATTGGTATTGTGGCAGGTGAACTGTCGGGCGATATTTTAGGTGAAGGGCTCATAAAAGCGCTTAAAATACACTTTCCAGATGCCACTTTTGAAGGTATTGCAGGCCCTAAAATGCAAGCTCAAGGCTGCAAAACGCTGTTTGATATGGATGAGTTGTCGGTTATGGGCTTGGTTGAAGTCCTAGGCCGTTTACCGCGTTTACTAAAAATCCGCAAACAGTTAGTACAGCACTTTATTGATAACCCTCCTGATGTTTTTATAGGCATTGATGCGCCGGATTTTAATTTACGTGTAGAAAAACCGTTAAAAGACGCAGGCATCAAAACCGTGCAATACGTAAGCCCTTCAGTGTGGGCGTGGCGTGAAAAACGTATTCACACTATAAGTGCAGCAACTAACTTAGTATTGGCTTTATTGCCTTTTGAAAAAGAATTTTACGACAAACACCAAGTACCGTGTACTTTTGTAGGTCATACATTAGCTGACGACATTGCACTTGAGCACGACGATAGCCAAGCCCGCAGCCAACTAGGCTTAAGTGCTGATGACAAGGTGTTAGCGTTATTGCCCGGGAGCCGGGGCTCAGAAGTGGGCTTGTTAAGCGAAACTTACATAAAAACAGCGGCGCAGTTACAAGCGCAGAACCCTGCATTAAAAGTCGTGGTGCCACTGGTGAACGAAAAGCGCAAAGCGCAGTTTATTGCTATTTTAAATGCCACAGCGCCCTCACTTAATGTTAACTTACTGGATGGGCAATCAAATTTAGCCATGCAAGCCGCCGATGCTATATTGCTTGCATCAGGTACAGCAACGCTTGAGGGCATGTTATATAAAAAGCCAATGGTGGTTGGTTATAAAATTAAACCCATGAGTTACTGGATTTTTAAAACCTTATTTACCTTTAATATTAAATATTTTTCGCTACCCAATTTATTGGCAGATGAAGAGTTAGTACCAGAGTTTTTACAAAGTGAGTGTAATGTCGCTAACTTAACAGCAGCACTTACCCCTATGCTCAATAGCGATAATAAAGAATTAAAAGCACGCTTTTTAGCCATACATGAAAAAATTAGATTAGATGCAAGTAAACAAGCTGCAAATGCAGTGGCGGAGTTAATAGATGCAAATTGAACGACCCAATGTAACCTTAATAGCCGGTGTGGATGAAGTTGGTCGTGGACCGCTGGTGGGTGATGTGGTTACAGCCGCTGTTATTTTAAATCCCGCTAAACCGATTGCTGGCCTTGCCGACTCTAAAAAATTAACCGATAAAAAGCGCCAATTATTAGCCATCGAAATAAAAGAAAAAGCACTGTGTTACGCCATTGGCCGTTGTAGCCCCAGTGAAATAGATGAGTTAAATATATTACAAGCCACTATGCTTGCTATGAGCCGCGCGGTGGAAGCACTTAACACAGTGCCTGAATTTGTGTTTGTAGATGGAAACCGCCTTCCTAAATTAGCCATGCCCGCACAAGCGGTGGTAAAAGGCGATAGCCTAGTTGCTGAAATATCAGCCGCGTCTATTTTAGCAAAAGTTGCCCGGGATGATGAAATGATTGAACTTGATGCACGCTACCCACAATATGGGTTTGCAGGGCATAAGGGGTATCCAACTAAGGCACATTTTGCAGCGCTTGAACAATACGGTGCGATAGATGAGCATCGCAAGAGCTTTAAACCTGTGCAGCGTGTGCTTGCGCTTTCGGGTAAGGAGTAATTATGGCGGCTCCTGAATTTGTTCATCTAAGAGTTCACTCAGACTTTTCAATGGTTGATGGTTTGGCAAAAACCAAACCAATCGTCGCTAAAGCACAAGAGCTTGAAATGCCAGCGTTGGCAATTACCGATCAAATGAACTTTTGTGGTCTGGTGCGTTTTTATGGCGCAGCGCATAATGCGGGTATTAAGCCGATTGTTGGTGCGGATTTTTGGGTACGTAGCCCAGAATTCCCCGACGAACCAAGCCGATTAACATTATTAGCCAAAGATAACATTGGCTATAAAAATATTACTTTATTGATCTCTAAAGCCTATCAACGTGGCCATGTTTTTCATCGCCCTGTCATTGACCGTGAGTGGTTAGTTGATTTAAAAGAGGGGCTTATCATACTCTCGGGCGCCAAAGATGGCGATTTAGGAAAAGCCTTAATAAAAGGTAACCCCGCTATTGTTGAGTCGGTGGTCAGTTTTTATAAACAGCATTTTAGCGATCATTATTATATAGAGCTTATTCGTACCAACCGTGCTCAAGAAGAAAATTATTTGCACATGGCGGTGGAGCTTGCAACAAATGAGCAATTGCCAGTAGTGGCCACCAATGAAGTAGTATTTTTAAAACCTGAAAACTTTGAAGCCCATGAAATTCGTGTGGCTATTTTTGATGGTTACACTCTAGATGATAAACGCCGACCAAAGCGTTTTTCACAAGAGCAATACCTAAAAACGCCAGAACAAATGGCAGAGCTATTTAGTGATATTCCAGAAGCGCTACAAAATACCGTAGAAATTGCAAAGCGCTGTAATGTAACCGTGCAATTAGGTGAGTATTTCCTACCAGATTACCCGACGGGCTCACTAAAAATTGATGAGTTTTTGGTTAAAGTGTCACAAGACGGCCTTGAAGAACGATTACAGTTTTTATTTCCTGACGAGCAAGAACGTCAAGAAAAACGTGGCGAATACGATGAACGTTTAAAAATAGAACTTGATGTAATTAACCAAATGGGATTCCCTGGTTACTTCTTGATCGTAATGGAGTTTATTCAGTGGAGTAAAGATAACAATATTCCAGTAGGCCCAGGGCGTGGTTCAGGTGCGGGTTCATTAGTGGCTTATGCCCTTAAAATTACCGACCTTGATCCGCTCGAATTTGACCTACTCTTCGAGCGATTCTTAAACCCTGAACGTGTTTCTATGCCCGACTTTGACGTCGACTTTTGCATGGATAGGCGTGATGAAGTAATTGATCATGTATCGGCCTTGTATGGCCGTGACGCGGTATCGCAAATTATTACCTTTGGTACTATGGCAGCAAAAGCGGTAATACGCGATGTAGGCCGTGTACTTGGTCATCCGTATGGGTTTGTCGATCGTATTTCTAAGCTTATTCCGGGCGACCCTGGGATGACACTGGCTAAAGCATTTGACGTAGAACCCCGTTTGCAAGAAGCCTACGACGGCGATGAAGAAGTTAAAGATTTAATCGACATGTGTCGTATTCTTGAGGGCTGTACACGTAATGCCGGTAAACACGCAGGGGGGGTTGTAATATCGCCGACCACCATTACCGATTTTGCGGCGCTCTATTGCGATGACGAAGGTAAGTTTCCAGTTACTCAGTTTGATAAAAACGATGTAGAAACCGCCGGTTTAGTTAAGTTTGACTTTTTAGGCTTACGTACGCTAACCATATTACAGTGGGCGCTGGATATGACCAATGAGCGCTTAAAGCGTGAAGGCAAACAGCCGGTCGATATCAACACCATTCCATTGGATGATAAAAAAAGTATTGAGCTACTGCTGCGCGCTGAAACCACCGCGGTATTCCAGCTAGAATCACGCGGCATGAAAGACCTAGTTCGCCGATTAAAGCCCGATTGCTTTGAAGATATGATAGCCCTAGTGGCCTTGTTCCGCCCAGGTCCACTGCAATCAGGCATGGTAGATAACTTCATCGACCGAAAGCTCGGCAGAGAAGAAATCTCATATCCCGATGCGCAATATCAACACGAAAGTTTAAAGCCGATTCTTGAGCCGACATACGGCATTATTTTGTATCAAGAACAAGTTATGCAAATAGCGCAGGTACTGGCCGGTTATACACTGGGCGGCGCCGACATGTTACGTCGTGCTATGGGTAAGAAAAAGCCTGAAGAAATGGCAAAACAGCGCTCAACCTTTGAAGAAGGCGCACGTAACAACGGTATTGACGGCGAACTGGCAATAAAAATATTTGACTTGGTTGAAAAGTTTGCGGGTTACGGTTTTAACAAATCTCACTCAGCAGCTTATGCATTAGTATCGTATCAAACGCTGTGGATGAAAACGCATTATCCGGCCGAGTTTATGGCGGCGGTAATGTCGGCTGATATGGATAACACCGACAAAATAGTAACGCTGGTGGATGAGTGTGAAAACATGAAACTCACTTTGTTACCGCCCGATGTAAACGCGGGTGAATACAAGTTTACTGTTAACCTTCAAGGTGAAATTGTCTATGGCATAGGGGCAATTAAAGGCGTGGGTGAAGCGCCGGTTGATGCCATATTAGAGGCGCGAGCAAAAGGCGGCCCATTTAAAGACCTATTTGATTTTTGTGCGCGTGTTGATTTAAAACGCTTAAATAAACGCGTTACCGAGAAATTAATTTATGCAGGCGCATTAGACCAACTAGGGCCTGAAAAAACTCAACCTGGGCGAGCAACACTATTAGCCAGCTTAAAAGATGCGATGCGCGCAGCCGATCAGCACAACAAAGCTGAATTATTAGGGCAAAGTGATTTATTTGGTTTACTTGCTACAGAGCCTGATGAAGTAGAGCAAGCGTTTATAAAAGCGACACCGCTTACGGATAATCAGTGGCTTGATGGCGAAAAAGACACCCTAGGCCTTTATTTAACCGGACATCCTATAAACCAGTATCGACGAGAGCTTGGGCATTACACCAGTGGCCGACTCATCGACTTACAACCAACTAATCGTGATGTGCTCTCAACCGGAGCAGGTTTAGTGATTGCAGCGAGAACCTTAATTAATAAAAAAGGAAATCGTTGGGGGCTGATAACTTTAGATGACAAAAGCGCCCGAATTGATGTACGCTTGTTTCCAGAACAGTTTGAAATGTACCAAGATATGTTGCAAATCAACAATATTTTGGTGATATCCGGACAGGTCAGCTTTGATAACTTCTCTGGTGGTATTACAATGACCGCCAGAGAAATAAACACCATTGCTCAGGCGCGTGAAAAGCGTATAAAAGCGATTAAGATGACGCTGAATATGGTGCAGATCGAGGCTGGTTTCTTCGATAAATTACAAAAAGTACTCGAACCATACAAAATGGGAACGTGTCCGATCAAGGTATATTATCAACGCCCCGATGCGTTGGTGCAATTAACCCTAGGGATCGAATGGTGTGTTACGCCAAGTGACGACTTAATTCATAAGTTATCGCTGATGGCAGCGCAAAATGTAGAACTAGAATTTAACTAATTAGGTAGTTTAGAGCATGAGCCTCAATTATCTTGATTTTGAGCTTCCAATTGCAGAATTAGAAGCAAAAATTGAAGAATTACAAAATGTAAGCCGCGCTGGCGAATTAGACCTTGGATTAGAAGAGGAAGTCAGCAAACTTAAAGAAAAGAGCGCACAAATGAAGGAGAAAATTTTCTCTGAACTAGGCGCTTGGCAAGTATCACAGTTAGCACGTCATCCGTTGCGTCCTTATACTCGAGATTACATCGAGCGTATTTTTACGGAATTTGACGAATTTGCGGGTGATCGCACGTTTGCTAACGACCCTGCCATTTTAGGCGGCGTAGCCCGTTTAGATGGTGAGCCAGTAATGGTGATCGGTCAGCAAAAAGGCCGTGGTACTGCTGAAAAAATCAAACGTAATTTTGGCATGCCAAAACCTGAAGGTTACCGTAAAGCATTGCGCTTAATGGAAATGGCAGAGCGTTTTAAAATGCCAATCATGACCTTTATCGACACCCCAGGTGCATACCCTGGTGTTGGCGCTGAAGAGCGTGGTCAGTCTGAAGCAATTGCACGTAACCTAAAAGTAATGGCCGCACTTAAAGTACCAACAATTTGTACTGTTATTGGTGAAGGTGGTTCAGGTGGTGCATTAGCCATTGGTGTGGGCGACAGAGTAAACATGTTGCAATACAGCACTTACTCGGTTATTTCACCAGAGGGTTGTGCATCAATTTTATGGAAAAGTGCTGACAAAGCACCATTGGCTGCAGAGGCAATGGGTGTAACAGCAGAGCGTGTTAAAGAGCTAGATTTAATTAATAATTTAGTTGAAGAGCCTCTAGGCGGCGCGCACCGTAATTACGATGCGATGGCACGTAACTTAAAAGTACGCCTTAAGCGCGATTTAGCAGACCTACAAGCGTTATCGCTTGAAGAGATGCTTGATCAACGTTACAAGCGTTTAATGTCGTTTGGTTATTGTTAAAAATAGCTAATTGTAGCTAAATATAGAAAAAAGCCGCCTATGCGGCTTTTTTTGTTTTAAAATACCGTAACGTAGAGCCTTTATTGTTCGGGTTATTAGCAATTTACTCATTGGGTATATTAATGCACAAAACACCTATTTATCTGCAGGTAAAAAAAGCCCTTAATTACTACTTAGAAAATGGGCAATTCACATTTACAGTAGCCTTATCTGGTGGGGTAGATTCGGTCGTGCTATTGCATATTATGCATGGGTTAAAACAGCAGTACCCGCAATTAGATTTAAGTGCAATTTATGTCAATCATGGCTTAAGTGATAACGCCCATCACTGGCAGCAATTTTGCCAAGCACGCTGTGAGCAGCTTTCAATTGATTTTAAGGCGGCAAACGTCATTATTGAGCCGAAATCGCGCACCAGTATTGAAGCGCAGGCTCGCGAAGCGCGTTATCAAGCGCTTGATGAACACAGCCCAAGTGATAGTGTCATTTTGTTAGGCCAGCATTTAAACGACCAAGTAGAGACATTTTTACTTCGTTTAAAGCGCGGCTCAGGCTTAAAAGGGCTCGGCGCTATGCAGCAAACTCGCGTGCTTGAAAGTGGCCGTGAGTGCTATAGGCCATTACTTGGGGTAAAACGCAGCGACATAGAAGCATTTGCGCAGCAATTTAATATTAGCCATATTACTGATGAGTCAAACTCCAATGAACGCTTTGATCGTAATTTTTTGCGTCAACAAATCGTGCCTAAGTTGGCTGAGCGTTTTACTGGGTTTGAGCAGTGTACAGCCCGTAGTATAGAATTATTACAACAGCAACAAGCACTGCTTGATGAATATACCCAGCAAGATCTCGCACAGTGTATTAACCAACATCAGGCGCTTAATATACAAAATATGGCTCATTACAGCGCTATTCGCATTGCGAATCTTCTGCGCGCATGGCTGGCTTTATTTACTCATACCATGCCTTCGCAAAAACAGTTAATGCAAATAATGAGTCAGGCTATTCATGCCAAAGCTGATGCGCAAATGGTTATTGAGCTAAGCGATGGACAAATACGCCGTCATCAAGGTTATCTGTATTTTGTGCAACCGACGCCTTTAGCCGTTAATATTGAACGCGTAACAAGTCGCGAACTAGTGCTGAATGACGGACAAATACTACAATGCCTGCAGGGAGTGGGTATACGCGCCCCTAAACCTGATGAACAAGTCAGTGTTCGTTTTAACTGTAATAGTGCGCGTATTAAACCACTCAAAAAACCAGGCAGTAATACCCTTAAGCATTGGTTTAAAGATGCAAAAGTAGCGCCTTGGCTGCGTGCTCATATTCCATTAATTTTTTACAATGATGAGCTTGTTCAAGTGGTTGGCTATTTTATTAGTGATAATCACAAAGATGATACTGGTTTTATTTGGGAGTATAAATCATGAGTCAACAACCTCATGTTGGGCTGTCGCTTATAAATAAGGCACCTACTGGCATATTAATTACGCTATTGATTGCGGTTTTAGCGAATGTATTTTTAACCCTTAATATAATTACATTAGGCTACGCTGTGTTGGGCGGTATGGTATGTGCCGCCATTTTACTTGCCTATTGGTTAGGTAAAGGGGGCGTATTTTTCATTTTAGGGGTGAGTATGCCATTACTGTTAGTGCTTTTTACACCGCTTGCGACAATTGCCGCATTGCTTAATTTACTCAGTGGCTTCTTTTTTGGCTTTTGCGCCATGTTGCTCATTTATAAGCACGTGATATTAAAAAAGTAGCGTAAAAAAGCCCAGCGGGGGAGGCTAGGCTTTTTAAAAATAATGTTTTTATTACTTAATAGGCTTTTGCGCAGTTTCGCCCAGATGCTTTTGCTTTATATAAGCCTTTATCTGCGCGAGAAAATATCTCGTTCTGGCAATCGTCGCTATTAGTCAGCGTAAAACCAATACTAGCTGTGACGTTGTATTTAGACATAATCGGTGAGTTTCTGACTAAACGCATAATACGTTCAGCCACCACTTTATTGGTGGTAAAAGCCGGGTCTTCGATTAATATTGAAAACTCATCGCCACCAAAGCGAAATACCGAATCAGTCCCCCTAATACTACTAGATAAAACCGCAGCAAACTCGATTAAAACGTCATCGCCAATTTTATGACCATAGTTGTCATTTACTTGCTTAAAATTATCTAAATCAAGTAGCATTAAACTAAACGAATGACCGTTACGTCGATGATTTTCAAGCTTTTGTAGCAACATGTCATTAAATTGACTACGGTTGTTTAATCCGGTTAATGAATCTTTTGTGGCTAACCTTAATACACGGTTATACATAAGCGCATTACGCAATGGATAAATTAGTACACTATGAAAGTGTTGTAGCTTTTTCTCAATAGCCGCACTAAGCGGATACTTTGTATAATAAGTTAATGTGCCTAAGTACTCATTTTCAACTTTTAAATCAAACGAATACGCTGGATTTTCAACATCACTATTGGGTGTTTTTACATCAATACTTGTTGCTTTAAAATGCACACCAGAAAAATTAAGCAGTTGTTTTGCAAAATTTGCAAACGTTCCTAAAATATCTTCTAAAACTAAGCTCGTTTGCAGTTTAGCTGCCAGCTCATGCAGTGCTGTCGGTGTATTGCTATTATATTGCTCTGCTGAGAACGGCAAAAATTCGCCGCGACCAGAGATACGTTGTGTCAAAATATGAACGTTTTCCACTATTTCTTCCCCCTATAGTATTACTTTTTATAACTAAGCAGGTTATATGCCATATTTACATTCTGGCTGAAACTTATACGGTTGCTATAGTTAAGTTACATTCCATTGATTGCTTATAAGGATTGCATTGCAAAATATTAATGCTCAGGTTTTTGGACTTTTAGTTGCTGCGGTTCTATTTGTATGGCTATTTAAGCGAATAGGGCTTCCCCCTGTATTAGCTTATTTAGCGGTAGGTTTACTAGCTGGTGGCCATGGCGTTGGTTGGATGGCACAAAGCCATGAAATGGACTTTATTGCTGAGCTGGGTATTGTGTTTTTGTTATTTAGTTTAGGGCTGGAGTTTTCTGTATCGCGCTTAATGGCAATGCGAAATATCGTATTTGGCTTAGGCTCATTGCAAGTCATAGTCAGCAGTATCTTGCTTATTTTAATCCTTTATTTATTAAATTTTAGTTTATTAACTAGTTTTACCATCGGCATTATTATTATGCTCTCCTCTACGGCGGTGGTTGCTAAATTATTAAAAGAGAGTGGTGATTTAAATAAACGCCGAGGGCAATTGGCAATCGGTGTTTTACTATTTCAAGACATTGCGGTTGTGCCGTTACTCATTATTTTGCCATTATTTGCCAGCAGTGATCCCAATAGTATTGGTTGGGCATTACTGTTTGCGCTGACTAAAGGCGCGTTTGTGTGTGTATTGCTATGGGCTATTGGCAAGTGGGTTTTGCCCAAGGTGTTTAAAGAAGTGGCACTAGCACGAAGCGATGAGCTGTTTGTATTAACCACGTTATTGGTGTCTTTGTTTGCAGGGTTACTCACATACTCTTTTGGTTTATCGATGGCATTAGGGGCTTTTTTAGCAGGCATGATGCTAGGGGAGAGCCACTATCGTCATCAATTAGAGGCCGATATTCGCCCGTTTCGCGATATTCTCATGGGGTTATTTTTTGTAACCGTGGGGATGCAGTTAGACATTGGTTTTGTTGTTGATCATGCGGGTATTATTATTGTTGCCTTGATGGGCATCTTAATCTTAAAAATTGCCGTAGTGATGTTATCTTCTTTATTTATGGGAGAGCGAAAACAAGATGCGTTAGCGTGCGCTATAATGTTGTGGCAAATGGGTGAGTTTGGCTTTGTGTTAATTGCACTCGCTGCACAGCATAACTTGCTGAGCGTTGAGCAAGTATCATTTTTAATTGCCATGGGCGTAATTTCTATGGCGCTTACGCCCTATTTAATTGATAAAACCCCTTTTATTTTAAAACGACTAGGCATGTTAGAGCGCGCAAAGTTTGCCTTTGAAGACGAGCTTCAAAGTAGCACGCTTTATCATAACCATGTGGTGATATGCGGTTTTTCTCGCGTAGGACAAACTATTGCCCGCTTTTTATCCCCAGAGGCAATTGATTATGTGGCAATAGAGAGCGACCCCATTTTAGTACAGGAAGGAAAAGCGGCGGGCGAGCCTTTAATATTTGGTCATGTTGAGCAAAAAGATATTTTAAAGTGTGCGGGGGTAGAGCGAGCGCGACTAATCATTATTACTTTTACCGAATTTCAACAAACTCAAATAGTCATTAATGCCATTAAACAGGTTGCACCTAAGGTTAAAATACTCATAAGAACCCGTGATGATAGTCAGTTAGAGCGCTTAAAAGCGCTAGGGGTTACTGAGGTTGTGCCTGAGGCGCTTGAAGCAAGCTTAATGTTGGTGTCGCATGTGTTGTCAATGTCTGGTGTGCCAATGAGCCGTATTATTCGCCGTGTTAGTAGTGAGCGACGAAACCGTTATAAATTATTGCATAGCTTTTTTGCCGGCGAAAATATTGACAGCGATACCAACTTGCCAGAGCGTTTAGAGTATTTACATGCAATAGCCTTACCAGATAAAGCATTTGCGGTTAATAAAGCAATTAGCGAACTCAATTTAGCAAAAAGAAAAGTGCTAATTAAGGCGCTTCGCCGCGAGGGCGAAGAAATAGACACACCACAAGAACACACAATATTGTATGCTAATGATATTCTAGTGCTGCAAGGTAAACCAAGGCGTGTAGAACGTGTTGAGCATTATTTACTTGATGGTATAGAATAGCCCATCAAGCAAAAAAACTTACTCTAGCTCTAAGAACTTTCTGATTTCAGGGAGTTGTTTCATACCATCGTCGTATCCGATTTGAATTAAATGCTGGGTGTAGCGTTTTTCAAATAACAAATAGCTGGTCAAACTCGACTGAGAGCGCTTTTTTACCCCGATCATACGTAATAAAACTTTTATCGCCCAAGGCATATCATCGTAATACTGCGCGGCAATGGCATTGAAGTTTTGCGATGGATTAATAATAAAGCTATCTATTTGTTTCAATTCTTGATGCTTATGCTTATTGGGCAGTAAACCGAGTGTGCGGTTTATTCTGTCCAAGCGCTCTAAATCAGATTGCATGGTGTCGGTAAATACACTGTCGAGTAAATGCCCTGCCACGGCCGAAAGCCCCGGGAAATGTGCAGAGTACCCTGGAGGATGTGGCTCTTTGGGTTGATCAACCCCAATAATAAATATTTTATTTGCCCCTAAGTGAATAGAGGGGCTCAAAGGTGAAAGCTGATGTATTGAGCCATCGCCAAAGTAATGGTTATAAATATTCACACTTGGAAACACCATAGGAATGGCACTCGAGGCCATTAGGTGTTCAACATTGATACGAGTAGCGCGTCCTTCGCGCTTGGCTCGTTGCCAAGAATGCTGCGTATTTGACTGAAAAAAAGCAACAGAATCGCCAGTAGTATAACTGGATGCAGTGATAGACAGCGCCTCTAAATATTCACGGTGTAAATTACGCTCAATACGATGTAAATCCAGTATATCGTTTAACAGTTTTCTAAGTGGTCGGTTATTTAACAAGCTTGCTGGTGGATGGTTTATATGCTCTGACTGGAAACTGGTTAAAATATTACGGGTAATATGACCAAACACACTTAAAAAGTCGCTTTTATATACCATCGAAGTTGAAAAGTTTTTCCAAACTGTTTCTAGTTTTCTTACCGCTAAATGCATACATGAGGCGTAACATGCTAAGGCTGCAGAATTAATTGCACCGGCAGAGGTGCCATTTATCACTCTAAAGGGGAGCGGGGCGGTTCTGGGCATACTTTGCGCTAACGCTTTCAAAACACCCACTTGATAAGCCGCTCGGGCACCACCACCTGTTAGTAATAAGGCAATTTTAGGTTTACTAGGATCGACTTGCTTAATTTTCATGTTAGGTATTTAAACTGTTCGCTGTCTTTACTTTATTTATTTACTGTAAGTCTTTAAGCTAGAAGAATCAAAGGATATGTTAGAGTCTATTTATCTTTCGAGGTTGAATTTTTAGTAGTGTGTTTGTTTTTCAGGCAAGGCTGAGCCTATGTATTGTGGTTACTTCCCATAAATAGGCGATAACGTAGCTTAAAAATTAAACATCCTCTACCCAAGGGGGCTGAACAAATTTTAATCCGGAAAGGTCAACAGACCCTACTTATTAATGAATATTAGTGTAAGTTAGGAATTAAATCTGTTTAGAGTACTCTAAACGGTATCGCATTTTTATATTTATGGAGTTCGTATGTCAGATAAACCATCAGAATCAGATGTTCAAAAACGTCCACCGAATAACAACCTTATCTTCGCAGGGGTTATTTTATTAATCATTATTATTGCCGCCGCGTTTGTATTATTAAAACCAAGCGGAGCCCCAGAAACAGTTATGCAGGTTGAAGAACCCATAAAAGAGCAACCCGTTATGGAGCTAAAACCTGAAAACGACCCAGTGGTCGGTGCACCATCGGTTAAGCCAGAAAAACCTGAAGAGTTAGCAGTGCCAACTCAGCGCCCAGACGTTGAGCCAGAGTCTGAGGTTGTGCCTTTACCAACATTAAATGACAGTGATCCTGTCGTGGTTGCAAAATTAGATGAATACTTAGGCGATGCGGCAATGAGCCTAGTGTTGAACGATGATGTTATTCGTCGTGGTGTGGTGTTTATCGATAACTTAGCAAAAGGTAAGGTGGCTAAGAAACATACCCCAGTTGTAAAGTTAGAAGAAGGTTTTAGCGTAAACGAAGGCGATATTTTAACCATTGACCCTAATAGCTATGAACGCTACACCCCATATGTAAAAGTACTAACAAGTATGAGTGCCGCACAAGCTGTTCGTTTATATGAAGAATATAAACCGCTAATCAACAGTGCATACACTGAAATTGGCTATGGCGATGATGAGTTTACACAAACACTTGAAGATGCCATTGACTTGCTACTTGATACTCCAGAGCCAAAAGGCAGCTTACCTTTATTGCGTGACTCGGTTACTTATCAGTATGCGTTTTCTGAGTGGGAGCAATTACCCGCTGCACAAAAACAACTTTTACGCATGGGCCCAGAGAACATGAAAAAGGTAAAAGCAGCGCTACGTAATATAAAAGCGCAGTTAGAGAGTAATTAATAACCGCTTTAATAACTAAATACCCTGCGATTGTATATGAAGTATGCAATCGCACTTTCTTTTTTGATTATCCCTTGAATAACAGAGTAAAAGTAGCGATAATCTCAATCGCGCCAACCAAGGCCCTCAATGGTAGTCTTATTGGTCCTCTCGCAACACTAGCAGGCGAACCTGGTCAGGCCCGGAAGGGAGCAGCCACAGTTTGTGACGTGTGTGCCGAGATGTGGCTGGTAAGACTGCCACCCAAATTCCTCATTTGGGTGTTGTTTGAAGTATAAGTTGACATATTTGTACTAAAAGATGACATAAATTGGAAGTATAAGGTGGCATAGTCTAGTATTTAACCAAATGGTTAGATGGTTGACTCACATGTACAGAAGAAAACTCAAACACTCCCGTGTTAAAAACCTCCATAAATTTGCTAGTCAAAAAAATAAATCTACCTGTTTAGTTGAATCCTCTTTAGAGTTTGATGCGTGTTTCCATTTTGAATTTTCACCATCAATAGCCGCATTTGAAGCACAACCAATCGGTTACGAATATGAGTTTGATAACCGTATTTGCCGTTACACACCTGACTTTTTACTTACCCACACAGACGGCACGCAAAAATTTATAGAAGTAAAACCGCAAAGCAAAATTGCCGATGAAGACTTTCGTGCACGTTTTATTGAAAAGCAAGCCATCGCTAAGCAGGATGGACGCGACTTAATACTGGTTACTGATAAGCAAATCCGTGTATACCCAACACTCAATAACTTAAAGCTTTTGCATCGCTACTCTGGTTTTCAGTCTTTAACAGAGTTGCAAGCATCGGTGCTAGAACTTGTTAAGCAATACGGTTCTATTAAAGTGTGCCAGTTAGTTAGTTTTTTAAAAGTAACTGCCGGTGAGCTACTTGCTACAGTGCTACGATTGTTATCATTGGGGCAGTTATTTGCCGACTTAACTACAAATGAAATATCAATAGAAACAGCAATTTGGTCTAACAATGTTTAATGACGGGCTGTTTGAAGATGAATTTAACCAGCCATTACCAAAAGTAGAGACCAAACCACCTCAAAATTACGCCAAAGATTTACAAGCCCTTCCTGATAAAATAAAAATAACAACATTCGCTAAGCTTAAATATATTCAATGGCTTGAGGGTAATATTCAAGGCGGTTGGACACAAAAAAATCTTGAACCTTTATTAAAAGTAATGCCAGAAGTTGAGGGAGAAAAAAAGCCTAGCTGGAGAACAGCTGCACGATGGTATAGCGCTTATACAAATGCAGATAAAAATATCATTGCGCTAATACCAAGCCACCAAAAAAAAGGGAACAGGGAGCGCGAGACAGCTACCGATAAGTTTTTTGAAAAGGCACTTGAGCGTTACTTAGTAAAAGAAAAGCCATCAGTGGCTTCGGCTTATAAGTTCTATAAAGACTTAGTTATTATTGAAAACGACAGTGTTGTAGGCGGTGTTTTAAAGCCTTTAACATACAAAGCATTCAAAAACAGAATAGATAACTTACCGCAATACGAAGTAATGGTTGCTCGTTATGGTAAACGTCTTGCTGATATTGCTTTTAATAAAGTAGAAGGGCATACACGGCCTACCCGAGTACTCGAAAAAGTTGAAATTGACCATACACCGCTTGATCTTATTTTATTGGATGATGAGCTACATATCCCGCTTGGTCGGCCAACACTTACCATATTAATAGATGTGTATAGCCACTGTATTGTTGGCTACTATTTTAGCTTCAGTGCGCCTAGCTACGATGCAGTAAGGCGAGCAATGCTAAATTCGATGAAACCTAAAAGTGAAGTGGCAAAACTATACCCTGATACTATAAATGAGTGGAAGTGTGCTGGTAAAATTGAAACACTCGTTGTTGATAATGGAGCCGAGTTTTGGAGTAACAGCCTTGAGCTAGCTTGTGAAGAAATAGGCATTAATACTCAGTATAACGCTGTCGCAAAGCCTTGGTTAAAACCAATTGTAGAACGTATGTTCGGCACAATAAATACAGAGTTATTAGACCCTATACCAGGTAAAACCTTTTCTAATATTTTACAAAAGCATGAATATAATCCCAAAAAAGATGCAATTATGCGTTTTACGACCTTTATGCAGTTATTTCATAAATGGGTAGTAGACGTTTACCATCAAGATGCCGACAGCCGTTTTAAGTACATACCGAGCCAACTATGGGAGCAAGGCTTTAGTACGTTACCACCAACAATGCTGAGTAATGATGATCTACAACGACTAGATATTGTGCTCAGTATTTCAATTCACCCTAAACTTCGAAAGGGAGGGGTATGGCTGGAAAACTTAAGGTATGACTGCACGGAGCTGTCTAATTACAGAAAGCAATTTAGTCACAACGTATCTCATAAGGTTTTAGTTAAGTTAAACCCCGAAGATATTTCTTATGTATACGTATACCTCGATAAGCTAGAGCATTACATAAAAGTACCATGCATAGACCCAAACGGTTACACCCAAAATTTAAGTTTGAATCAGCATAAAATAAACATACGCATCCACCGCGACTTTATTTCAGGCTCTATCGATAATGTAGGCTTAGCAAAAGCGCGTATGTTTATTCATAATAAAATTCAAAACGAGTTTGAAGCGTTAAAAAATGCGCCAAAACACTCAAAAGTAAAAGGCGGTAAAGCGCTAGCTAAGCATCAAAATGTCAGTAGCGACTCGCAGAAATCAATAGCTCAGAGCGAGCCAATAGAACACAAAAAGGTTACACCTAAAGAGCAAGTAACTGATAGCTGGGATGACTTTATCTCAGATCTAGATGGATTTTAATTATGCTGACCGACAAACAAAAAGAAAAGCTTAATGAATTTCGCGATGTATTTATTGAATACCCGATAATAACCACTGTATTTAACGACTTTGACAGATTAAGACTTGGTAAAGGGCTAACAGGTGAAAAGCCTTGCATGCTGTTAAATGGCGATACAGGCACAGGTAAAACAGCACTAATAAAACAGTATAAAGAACGTCACTTACCGCAATTTATTAATGGAGTGATGAATCACCCTGTATTAGTCAGCCGCATACCTAGCAATCCGACACTAGAATCTACTTTAGTCGAGCTTCTTAAAGACTTAGGGCAAGTAGGCAGCACAGAGCGTAAGCTACGAATAAACGGCACTCGCTTAACGACATCATTAATAAAATGCCTAAAAACGTGTGGCACAGAGCTTATAATTATTGATGAGTTTCAAGAGCTAATTGAGCATAACCAAGGTAAAAAGCGCCGCGAGATTGCCAACCGATTAAAATACATTAACGATGAAGCGGGTGTATCAATTGTATTGGTAGGTATGCCGTGGGCAGAAAAAATAGCAGACGAACCACAGTGGTCATCGCGTTTATTAGTAAGGCGGCAGCTGCCTTATTTTAAATTATCAGAAAATCCAAAGCACTTTGTGCAGTTAATAATTGGTCTAGCCAACCGTATGCCATTTACCGAAAAACCAAATTTAAGTGAGCAAGCAACAGTATTTGCTTTGTTCTCCTTATCAAAAGGTTGCTTTAGAACATTAAAATACTTTTTAGATGATGCCGTACTTTATGCATTAATGGATAACGCGAAAACCCTCACAACCAAGCATTTAGTTAAAGCATTTAAAGTACTGTTTCCTGATGTATCAAATTTATTTACCTTGCCCGTTGCAGAAATCACAGCCAGCGAAGTCGAGCGCTATTCACTTTATAAACCTGAAAGCGCCCAAGATGAAGAACCGTTTATAGCAACCAAGTTTACTGACCGAATGCCGATTAGTCAGTTGTTGAGGAAGTGAGTTGCGATGTATAAAAGTATGAATGTTTGACTTTAGCTTGCTTAAATAAGATAAGATTAATAGTTTTTAATTCACATGTTAGTTTGTATTTAGCATATAAAAAGCTGCAAGGGCTCCTATGGAAAGTCCACAGCCCTCTTCAGTGGATATTGTTGAACGAGCTGCTTATAGGTTCCAATACTTAAGTTTCCTATTGGAATGCCAATTTGCCCAAGTATAGTTCTGTGAGCAGTTGCTTCGATTAGGCTGTATGAGAAACACTGCCAGTGAGCATTAGGAAACTGATCCGCTATACGCGAAAAATAGGGAAGATCTATTTTATTGAGTGAATGGCCAATTACGGTAATCACTGATATATCCGTAGCACTACTTTCTAATAAAGGATTAAGTTTATCTCTTATGATATCAGCTACGGGTTTTCGAAGAACTTCTAATACTCTCCGCCCATTATTAATAGCTACTGTATAATAAGAATCTTCTTCAGCCATAGCTTGGGTTACCGCTTCTGTGTGACCAAAAATTAAAGGCTTTGCTTGACCAACATTGCCGTGGATATGATAAACGTGCTCCACAGGGATTTTGTATAACTGTTGTAGTGTAGAGGTATAGTTGAAATTAATGAATTTAGCTGTATCTGGGAAAGTCATTTGCTCGACTGATCTTTCTAAATTTATGCTATTGATCCATGTGGTAAAACTTTTAGTTATACTTTGGATAGTATCATTACTGAAATTCTCTACAGCGTCTTCAAGTCCATACATTTGCTGTGTTGGAAAGTCATCGCCAGAGAAATCCATAAAGTCGTTTTCATCTATCAAAATAGATTCATCAAATTTACCTAACACATTTTCAAAGTCACTCCAAAGTTCTTCTTCTTGCAAGCCATTTGGAAAGTAGTGCTCAATTTGGTCGAGATACTCACGGTATTGCTGGTAAAAATCTTTGTAATTTGTAGGCAAGTTATGCCACAAGTCAAAGCCGTTACCTATAATAAATAGATGATTTGAGTTCAAGAAAGTGTCCTTATTTTTATCTATGATAACTTTATGGGAATGAAAAAAGTCAAGATTTTCTATGTTCAGAATTAAATGCTTTTAAAGAAATGATGCGTCAATAAATGAGTAAGTCAAACTTTTTGACATAAAAGGGTGTTGAAATGAGCTTGTTGAGTATCCAGCTGTTTAAGAATATTTCCTTCCGCAATTTACTTATAGCTCTCAAAATACTCGAGTGACTCTCTTTTTACCTGCTTTGCTTTTAATTGAGCTTGTTGTAGCTTGTGAGGGCTAGGCTCAGGAAATGATAACCACTTATAAGGGTAGCTTCCTTTTCTAAACAACCTGCAAAGTACAGCAGAGTTAGGCACTGACTTAAAATTACGTAATGCACTGTCTCTAAATGGGAAGAGTATGTAAAGCTTATTACCTTCTTTTCCTTTTTTGCTCAGCATTTGACACGTCGCCAATATATACTCATTAGTGTCTATTATTACATTGAAGTGGTTAAAGCTCCAAGATTCAGCATTGAGCACTTTCGCTTGTAATTTGTACTCTCTGGCCCCGATAAAGGTGGTAAATGGCAACTCTTTTGCGGGTAAACCAATAGTGTTATTTCTAGTTAAGTTTTTAATTGCTTGCTTGGTTATTTTCTTCTTGCGTTCAACTTCTCGCTCTAATGCTCGTTGGGCAGTGAGTCTTTCAGCTTCTACCTCTTTTTCTATGTCATTTTTGAGTGCATCATCACACCAGCTATAAATCCAATTTGAGTAAGGCTCTATATTATGAAGTGCATCAATAACTGCTTCTATGGGCTGCTCAATGAATTGAGATAGGTCGATTTCTAATGTTGGTACTTTATTATTTTTTAAAAAACTTACTTTCTCATCACTACATTCAGCAGTGACTTTAACTTCAATAAATATTCTTCCCAGCGATGTTTCCAGTTCAACATCCATTTTGTATTTATCTAACGGCGATTCTACCGAGCCTCGTAGTATTTTGACGAGTTTTGGAGGTCGCACTTTGGTTTTACCCATGTGTTTACATTTAACGGAAGGAAGTAATATTTGTTCTTGAGCGGCTAGATATTCTTGCGCGAACCTGTGTAGAGCTGTCATTAAGCAGGATCTTTTCTCAGGCTTTGAGGTGTGCGCAAATGAGTGTGCTTTTATTTTCCCTCCATTGCGTGCGACTAAAGGGTCATTACATGCGATACAAAAACAGTTACATGCTTTACCATTTTTGACGTTATTTATTGAAACAACCTTACCAGAAGTATCGCTAGCAAAAACAAGCATAAAATCCCTTTTAACTTATAAATGTATAGTTTAAGACATTACTAATTAAGTGTATATTTAAAAACTAAAACATCCTTAGTACACTTATGTGTTAGATACTAAGAGAATCTTAGCAAGATATGTTTTATAGCTAAGGTTCACATGGAAACTCCAACACCTTCACGCCTAAAATCTGCTAGAAAAGCAGCAGGCCTCACTCAGCAACAGCTAGGTATGGCATTAGGAATGGAGCCAAACACGGCTAGTGCTCGCATGAACCAATACGAAAAAGGCAAACATGCCCCTGACTTTTTAACCATGAAACGCATTGCTAAAGAGCTAGATGTACCAGTAGCATACTTTTATTGTGAAGAAGATACATTGGCGGAATTAATCTGTGCTTTAGGTAAGTTAAAAAAAGAAGAGCAAATTGAATTATTAAATACCATTAGAATTAATAAGCTATAAGGATCAGGTAACATGGAAGTAAATGCTAATTCAATTAGGAAAATAGGTAAGACGGGAGATGATTCTTGGCTATTAAAGGATACTCGCCAAATAACATTTTTTATTGGCCCTAAT
The DNA here is from genome assembly GCF_030407645.1 of Pseudoalteromonas sp. APC 3495. Lineage (NCBI taxonomy): Bacteria > Pseudomonadati > Pseudomonadota > Gammaproteobacteria > Alteromonadales > Pseudoalteromonadaceae > Pseudoalteromonas > Pseudoalteromonas sp. APC 3495. Next base: position 100,880 of record NZ_JASDDA010000002.1, read on the forward strand.
AATTCAGGTAAGAGTCGCGAATTAAGAAAATTATTTAATGAAAATGTTAATAAATGGACATTAGAGTATCTAGGCTTTGAAATAAAGGAAATAATTGAAAAACTAGCAAGTGACTTTCAACAAGGCAGTTGGAGGGGGGAGCTAGTAAGAATGAGATCGCTAAATTATGACCAAATGCTTAATCAAATATCATCAATTTGCAATAAACCTCTTGGTATAGATAAGTTAGCTGAAGAAATTTATTCAATTGCAAATAGGCCGAATTATACTTCTGCTAGAGAAAATGAACAATTTATAAAAATACTTAATTCAATGTTAACGAAGTATTTCTCTGAAGAGCTACTAGAAAGAGTAAGTCATTATTCTGTCACTAATCAATGGAGTAAAATTTATATTCCAACTCTTCGGGGGTTGCGCCATGTTGCTGAGGAAGATATTTTTGAAACTCGAACAAAGTCAGATTATTTTCCTAATTTAAAAAAAGGTGAATGTGAGGTTTTTACAGGTCACAGCCTTTATAAAGATCTCACACAACACTTACTAGGCTCTTACGGAAAACGGCAAAAAGTTCGCGAGTATGAAAAGTACCTTTCTGAAAACTTTTTTTTTGGCAGGGATATTTCTTTAGTTCCTATGGTTGATAAAGATGTTGTACATGTCAAAGAAGGTGAAGATGAAGACCGACCTATTTATGACTTAGGCGACGGTATTCAATCAATCATATTGTTGACGTATAAAGTTTTTATGGCGGAAGAGTCGACTATGTTTTTTATTGAAGAGCCAGAACACTTTTTACACGCTGGACTTCAAAGAACCTTAATTGAAACATTTGCAAAACATAAAGAACATATGTTTTTTATGACTACTCATTCAAACCACTTTTTAGATTTGGCTCAAGAGCGTGACGATATTTCAATTCAACAAGTTTCAAGAATAAACGGTGAGAGCAAAGTTCAAGCTTCTTTAGATTATGGTGAGTTACTGAATGAGCTTGGTGTACGTGCATCGTCGGTACTTCTTGCTAACTGCTCAATTTGGGTGGAAGGCGTTACTGATAAGCTATATTTGCGAGCCTATCTAAATAAGTACATCGAAGAGCTCGAAGATGAAGATAAGAAAAGTAAGCTGAGAAGTTATCATGAAAATCTTCATTTTGTTTTTACAGAGTACCAAGGCAGTAATATCACTCACTGGGATTTCAGTGATGATGTTGAAAATGATGGAAGCGAAACCCCCGCTAAAAGACTCAGCAGAAATATTTTACTAATAGCTGACGCAGATATAGATGGTAAAGGTGAACGTGTTAAAAGCTTAAGGGGAGCTTTGGGTGATGCATTTTATTTACTTGACTATAAGGAAATTGAAAACTATATACCCTTTGATATTTTGATTAATACTGCTAAAGCTAGATGGGGAACTTTTACCCAAAGAGCCGATTGTGATATCGATAAATTTAGTAATATTAAAGAAAACTCATTTAGGAAAAAAGATGTAGGTATCGGTAAGGTTTTAGAGCGTAATGTCGTTAAAGCAGAAGGACTTGAGCGGAATTTTTATTCTGACAAATCGGGCACAATTAAAGACAAAGTTAAATTTTGTCATACTGCAATTTCACTAATGAATGAGTCTGATGATTGGAAGTTAACGCCAGAGCTAACTTCGCTATGTGAAACGGTTTGGGATTTTATTGAATCACATAATCAATAACTGCTTATGTGATTCGATCTTTTAGATGTAAGTGAGCAGACTCAGAAATATCACATCCGATAGCTTGTCGATTTAAGTTATTGGCTGCTACTAAAGTTGCTCCTGAGCCAAAAAAAGGATCGACGACGAGTTCACTTTCAATACTGCTTTGGGAGATAAGCGTTTCAATTAACTTAACTGGTTTTTCAGTAGGGTAGCCTCTGTATACTCTTTTACACGTGAGGATATCTGGAACGCTTAGATCATTTAACTTGCGCTTACCTTTCTCGAAAAAAAGAATATATTCGTGTCTAGCTCTGTAATGGTAACCCATTCCAATAGTCACTTTATCCCAAATTATTGGCTTCCAAAACTTGAAACCTACGTTTTCAGCTATTGGCTTAATATAAAACATTGTTTCCTGATCGCAGAATAGATAAAAATGCGAACCTTTTTTCAGTACTCTGTATATTTCTATTAGAAGTTCTTCAAAGCGATTATTTGGAAATATGTCGAACCATTGATTACTTGACGATTTACTTACTTTTAGGCGAGTGGTTGTTCCTATTTTTCGATGTTTTTCTAATGATTCGTAGGGTGGGTCAGTAATTAAAAGATCAACACTTTCGGTTGAAAGTGTTGATAACCAATTTACCGCATCATCTTTATGTACTTGCATTAAATCTCTTTAGCTAAAGTGTGCTACACAGACGGCCATTGTGAAAAGCTTTCGAAGCAACGCCCTTTTTTAATCGTCGACAATCAATGCAATAGCTTTGATATCCATCAGGGTTGCGAGCTGTTTTACGAGCAGGAGTAATACCAAAAGAAGCCGGATATGGATGGAATATATGTTCAGAACTATTAGCGTCTGAACAATGAGGGCATGATTTAAACTTTTGACCAGTTGATGAATCTTTTTTTTGAACCATGCCGCTATTTAAAGCTTTGCCACAGCAGTTACAAGCCATAAGAATCTCCTTATAAGTTAGCTTTGTATTTTTAAATTTGAGTTTTTATTATGTTACTGGCTATTAATACATCCTTTAGAAATGCCGTAACGCTCTCTACAGTATCAGATATTGTACTTTTGTGAAGTACGAATGATTTAACGATAATTATTTTTGACTATCTAATTTATTTAGCCTAAACCTAAACTAAGATTTTCTTAGTTTAGGTTGGCGATGCATTTTTTAGTTCAAACAAACCCTTATCCTGATGAGGCGCTTGAAAGCTATTTACTCAGGCTTGCAAGGGATAACTCATACGATGGCTACAGTGAGCTTGCTGATATTTTATGGCAATGGCTTGCAGAGCAAGATCATGATCTTGAAGGTGCGTTGCCGTTAGAGCTGAGAAAAGTTGATGTTTATCATGCTAGGCAAGCGAGCAGCTTTAGAATAAGAGCGCTCAAGTTAGTTGCTCAATTAGCAGATGTAAACGCTGGTGATATTCTGGCACTTGCTTGGCGTCGCAGTAACTTTAAATTTGGTAACCTAGCAGCAGTAAGCCGTAATGAGCTGACAGTTCCTCTTGAGTTACTTCGCACTGATAACATACCTGTTTGCATTGAATGTTTAGCTGAATCTTCATATATTCCTTTTTATTGGCATTTAAAGCCTTATAAAGCGTGTCATAAGCATAAAAAACAATTAACTATACAATGTAGTGAATGTTATAACTCAATTGATTACAGAGCTTCTGAGGCGTTTTTAGAGTACAATTGTGGTTGTAAACTAACTAATATTGAACAGTTAAACGATGCAGGCTTTAAAATTGCATTTGCGCTTGCAAGTAATAACAGCCAAAAAATAGTGGGGTTGATATCCTGGTTTGCGAAGGTTAAGCAACTTGATGTAAGCGATGCTGACTTTAATCGAGCTTTTGTTGATTACTTTAGTACTTGGCCTGAAAGCCTTACCACTGAATTAGATTTACTCACAAATAATGCGCGACTCAAGCAACTTAACCCTTTTAATAAAACTAAGTTTAACTCTGTCTATGGCAATGTGATCCGTGATGGTCAAATAGCTGCAATAAGTAACCGTAAAAACAAAGTAATTGATGAGATTATTAATTACTTTGTCGAATTAGTTGATAGTAATCCTAAAGCTAAACATCCAAATATTGCAGATTTACTGCTTTGTACTTTTGATACCGCAGTATTATTAAACACCACTACCGAGCAAGTTTACAGGCTTCATCAAGAAGGCTTTTTAAACTGCGCTTACCCACAAAAAAAGCACGAACAGCTCAGAGCTGATAGCCATGTTTTTTATTTACGCCAAGTTATAGAGCTACAGCAAGCATTCGCTGCTGAAAAGCCTCAACAAAAAAAACAATTTATAGCGCCGTGGTAACTTATGAACTTACAAGATGCATTTGCAATTGAATCATTAAAAGAAAAAACCACAATACTTAGAAAGTTGTTTGCCCCATATACGCCTCATGTTGCGGTAGATGGCTTTGAAGAACAAGCACTTGTTGTGCTCATTAACCTAGTTTATAAGCGCAGTGAAATTGATGATTTAACAAGTGTAAGAACCGCCAAGAGTGTATTACGTGATGAAGTGTTACTGAGTAAATGTATTAACGAAGTTAAATGGTTTCATACTCATAATTTAAAATATCCCGATATACGAGTAAGCCATCAACGTTTGATTAGTGAGGTTGTAAGTGAAGATATTGCGGGTATTTGCAGCCGGTCATTACCTTTGAGTTTTGGCTGGTCGCACAATAGTGCTGAAATTAATCATGCAAAGCTATTTTTAACCTCATTTATTTTGCAAGGTGAAGTGACTTGTTTAGCAAGGCTGTTAATTAATGAAGAGCCTGTTTGGATTAATTTAATAAGAGCATACGGGTTTACTAAAAAGGCGGTTTTAGACATCGCGGCTAAAGTAAAGCAGCATTTGCCAGTGACAGAGCTCCCATTAGGAGTAAGCTCTTTTTCACCACAATTACAAATGCCACTCCAGCAAAGTTACCTTGCGGTTACGCCTGTAGTTAGCCACGCAATGCTAGCTCAAATTCAGCAATTAACAACAGAACGTAAGTTAAGCTTTGGTTTAGTTGAGCACTCAAGGCCAGCCAATGTAGGCGATTTAGCAAGCTCAGTAGGTGGTAATATAAGAGTGTTGCGTTACTTCCCTAAAACATATTCAAAGGCTATTAACCGCTCTAAAGTAGCCAATAATGATATTGAGAAAGCATTTAAAATTCGTGCGCTATTAAGTAGTCAATTTCAACAGGCGCTTTTGGTATTGGTTGGTATTAAACAGTTTAATACGTTAAGGCAAAAGCGATTAGCGCGAGTCGCGGCTATTAGGCAAGTACGTGTTAGTTTGCAGCTATGGCTTGATAACATCCTTGAAGCTAAAAATAAGGCGCAAGAGCAAGCTTACCCTGAGTGGGCAAAGCATTACTTAGATCAGAATATTACTAACTGCATTAGCCAATTTAGTAACGTACTAAATGAGAGCCTTGGTAATTTAAGTAAGCTCAAACGCTTTGCGTATCACCCTAATTTAATGGGGCTGTTTAAAGCGCAGTTAAACTATGTGTTTACTCATTGTGTAGCTGAAGAAGAAACATTAAATGATGAGCAAATAGTGTATGTACATTGCCAAGATATGCGAGTGTTTGATGCAGAGGCAATGGCTAACCCGTATATTCAAGGGATGCCGTCACTTACTGCTTTAAATGGGCTTGCTCATAACTTTGAACGTAAGCTAAAAAACTTCATAGATCCTTCAATTAAGTGTATTGGCAGTGCTATTTACATTGAAAACTATCAATTATATACAGGTAAACCATTACCTGAGCCAAGTAAGTTAAAACAAGTTGCTGGCCGTAGTCACGTAATAAGTTCTGGTATTATTGATAAACCTAAATGTGACATAACACTCGATTTAGTGTTTAGACTTTTTGTACCAAATATTGAGGTGCTTAATAAATTAAACAGTCAACTTATAAAGCCTGCACTACCATCTGTGTTTGCGGGCGGGACTATGCATCCACCTTCGTTATATCAAAATATAGACTGGTGTCATTTACATACTAAACCAAGTGAGCTGTTTAAAAATATAAAGGTAAAATCGTTAAATGGCAGTTGGTTGTACCCTTCAAAAAAAGTAGTTAAAAGTTTTGAACAATTGATAGATGCGCTTAACGGTAACTTTAATTTAAGACCCGCTGCAATTGGCTTTGCTGCGCTTGAAGAACCCGTAAAGCGAGATGCAGCATTACATGAATACCATTGTTATGCTGAGCCCGTAATTGGGTTGTTAGAGTGTGTTAGCAATACATCAGTTAAGTACGCAGGGGCTAAGCAGTTCTTTCATGACGCATTTTGGGTTATGGATGTTAAAAAAGAGTCTATGCTTATGAAAAAGTCTAAGTTTGAGTATGAATAATGCAATTACCTCGGCACTTAAGTTACACGCGTTCGCTCTCACCCAGTAAAGCGGTGTTTTTTTATAAAACACCAGAGTCTGACTTTGAACCGCTACAAATAGAGCAAAATAAATTAGTTGGGCAAAAGTCAGGGTTTGGCGATGCGTATCAAAAGCAAAATGTGGCTAAAAATTTAGCGCCACAAGATCTAGCCTTTGGAAACCCTCAAACAATTGATGTGTGTTACGTGCCTCCAACGGTAAATGATCTATTTTGCCGTTTTTCACTCAGGGTTGAAGCTAATAGTATTGAGCCACATGTTTGTGATGACCCTAAAGTTATTTACTGGTTAAAACGGTTTTTTGAAACCTATAAAAAACACAATGGTCTTAATGAAGTAGCAACTCGCTACGCTAAAAATATACTGATGGGCAACTGGCTTTGGCGTAACCGCCAATCACCAAATGTTGAAATTGAAATCCTTACTGAGCACGCAGCTCCAATTATTGTTGAAGGTGCACAAAAGCTAAAGTGGCAGGGCAATTGGAAAAATAATCAAACAGCATTATTAACGTTGTCAGAAGCTATTCAAGAAGGGCTTAGCAATCCTCAAAATTATTGTTATTTAGACATAACCGCAAAAATTAAAAATGCATTTAGCCAGGAAGTTCATCCTAGCCAAAAGTTTGTAGATAATGTTGAACAAGGCATGTCATCTAAACAACTTGCATACACTCAAGTGGGCGATAAAAAAGCAGCAAGTTTAAACTCACAAAAAGTAGGGGCTGCGATTCAAACTATCGATGATTGGTATGAGGGAGGCTACAAACCTTTACGCACTCATGAATATGGCGCAGATAAGCAAATATTAGTTGCACACAGAACACCTAAGACCCATTCAGACTTTTATTCATTACTCCCGCGTATTGCTTTGCATATTAAGCACATGGAAAAGCATGGTTTAGAGCAAAGTGAACAATCAGACGCAGTTCACTTTATTGCGGCAGTGTTGATCAAAGGTGGCTTATTCCAAAGGAGTAAAGCTTGAAGCGCTATTATTTTACCATTACTTATTTACCCAAAAATTGTGATGTAAGTCTTCTTGCTGGGCGTTGTATTGGCATGTTGCATGGGTTTATGAGTTCACGTGAAATAAGTAATATTGGTGTGTGTTTTCCTAAATGGAATGAGCAAACGATAGGCAATCAAATAGCGTTTGTATCGACAGATAAAAAGCAATTAACTAATCTATCTCAGCAAAGCTATTTTGAGATGATGGCTCATGACAAGTTATTTGGCTTATCAAAAATACTCGAAGTACCAGTAAACCAAAGCGAAGTCATGTTTGTTCGTAATCAATCAGTAGCCAAAGTATTTGTAGGTGAAAAGCAAAGACGGTTAAAGCGAGCTAAAAAAAGAGCTGAAGCCAGAGGCGAGGTTTACAACCCTGAATATAAATTTGAGGAAAAAGACATTGGCCATTTTCATTCAATACCTGTATCAAGCAAAGGCAACGGGGAAAGTTTTATACTTCACATACAAAAAATTGAAAATACTAATGCGATAGAAAATCAATTTAATAATTATGGCTTTGCTACAAATCAAACCTTTCAAGGCACGGTTCCCTCTTTAAATACTCTTATTTAATAGTTATAAAGCACTCTTTTAATTTTCAATGAGTTATCTGATTGATTAAAAATAAGGGTAAATAATTTAAATTCGTTTAACAGTTTGGTATTTAAAGAAATTTAAACTATTTTTTATAGTGAACTGCCGAGTAGGCAGCTGGAGATTTTTCGACATATGCATTAGCAAAGCGCTCTCGGTGAACTGCCGAGTAGGCAGCTGGAGATTCTAGTAAGCATCAGTTAATAACCGCGCTAGGGTGAACTGCCGAGTAGGCAGCTGGAAATGACAAAGTTGTACCTTGGTATATGAACAATGTGTGAACTGCCGAGTAGGCAGCTGAAGTTAGGCCGGGAAGTGAATAACCACAAATTGTGACTTTTTAACTGCCGAAAAGGCAGAGGCTAAATAAAAAGAGCCCAGAAAACGCTGGGGTGTTTTTAAGCGTTGTAACCGTATTTAAGGCTATTTACAACGTTCCTAATTAACCTTCTACCAGCAATTGTATTTACAAATGTTAAAGGTGTTTTAGAGCTAAATTGTAAGGAGCATGTATTTAGCCATTTATTCCATCGTTCAATACTTTCAAAGTAATCAATACAAGTTGATGCTAAATGAGCCAGCTCGAAGGTATTTTCACTCAAAGTTGCATTTAAACGTTTATGCTCTTTTTTATGACGTTCGAAAGTTCTAGTATTTGCACCAATTGCTTTAGCAAAGGATTGAATATCCCATCGTAACTGAAGCCTAAACTTCTCAACACTCTTTATATCTAAACCACACTGAATTAATTCAATTTCATCTAAAGGGTTTGAGCTTAAAGTAACTTTTCCATTGCTAAGTATATCTACAAATTTATGATTAGCACTAGGTTGAATATCACTAGGCATACATACCTCAAAGCCAGAAAAAGTTATATTTAATAATAGCACTTCTGGTACCCTGCTGATAGTTGCTTAAAGCGATAGCCAGTCAGTCAAAAATTGTGTTGTATGAAGAGGAAATTTGACCGCTATGTAATTCATTGTAAGCAATAAAATGATCTCAGTTATTAGGTGTGTAACGTTTATAATTGCACCTCAATAGTCTATTTGCTATTTTACGCGCTAATAAAAGGAATTTTTAAGGATTTAAGGATGATTCAACTACAGCGCTACCCAATGCCAGATCGACCAAGTAACCCCAGCCCTTTAGAAATGGCTATTTATAATTATGAATTACTAGCCAAAAAACACTACGACGATAAGCGCCGTAAATCTGTTGCATCTAAGGAAAAGCTGCAAAGAGATTACGACCACTTACAAAAAGAACGCAAGCGTTTAGAGCACTTGCTTATCGCGCAGCAAAGCTTAGAGTCTTACCGCGCAGAAAGTGAAGATAGTTCTGTTAAGGAGCTAGCAGAAGAAGAACATCATCCTACGGAAAAACTTGCTAAGTTTTTACGAGCGGCAGGCGAGCCAAAACCGACTTCATATCATGAAGCACATCATATTGTTTGCGGTAAGGGACGTTATAGACAACGCCTTACATATGCTGCGCGTTTAAGAATGCACTCGTTTGGTATTGGTATTAATGATCCAACGAATGGGGTATGGCTAAGAAACTTTGAAAAAAATAAGTCAGATGATTGGGCTACGCCTGACACTGTTTCTCACAGAAGGCTGCATCGCCATAATTATGAAGTTTGGGTGTCTACTAGTTTAAGAACCAAAGTAAATAAGCTCGATTTCATAAATGCATTACGTGGCGTGAAAATAAAAATTAAAAATCATATGATGCCAGCCAGCGTTATGATGCGTAAAAATGCTAATTGGGATGGTAAATCATGAAGTTGTTCTCGTTAAAGCCTGTTACTAATTCTTACGACATGGTTGAATGGGATATACTTTCATTTGCTGAAAAAATACAACCAATGTTGCCATCTAATCAAGATGCTTGCATGTTTCTACTTGATATCCATATGAATAATGACTCTTTATTAGAGTATTGGCCTGAAGGTTATGAGTTGTCTTTTTTACCTGGTTATCTAAAAGATAACTACGATATAAGTATCATGGATGGGTTTATCGCTCTTCGGATGAATGCTTATGAAGCTTTAAAAGATTTATTAGCGCCTTTAGGTGAGTTTATTGAAACAAAAGCTGATGGTGAACCTATTGTAATCTTTAACTTGCGTACATTTGGACAAGAAGATGAAGCAAAATGTGAACGCGAATATTTAGACGGTTATCCTTTAGATTATATCAAGATTGCTTTCATAAATGATGATGTAAAAAATAAGCCTGTTTTTAAGAGTAAATTTACAGGTGGTTCTCGTTTGTATTGTACAGATAAGTTTAAATCTGCTGTAGAAGATAATGGATTAACGGGTGTTTATATTGACGAAGATCTCGATAATATTTTTTCTAATTAAGTTAATTTAGATAAAGAAAACATTATTTAGGCAGTGTTATATAAAACGAAAATCAAAACTATCTTTTAAAAACCACCTATTATATTTTAGTAATTTCAATACCCACATGGATGTGGGTATTTTAATGCCTGAAATAAATCGGATGCTATATGCCAATGAACTTTAACAGCTTATCTGTTGGTTGTTTTTTACCAATTTCTCTTGCATAAAAATTTAATAACAAATTTGTAGTAGCCCACATCTCAGTTTGAAAAGAGTGTTTTGATTTTATCTGTCAGTCCCTAATGAGCGATAACCGGACGCTTATAAAGTTAAACTTATTCCCACTTCTTTGAGTAGGCTCCTAATTTTGTCCGATAACATCATTAAACGCTGCTTTGGAGCAAAATAACATGCTTAATTCCTGGCTGTTTTAATTACTTGTTACAAAGGTAATTATTGGTGAAATTATCAGAGTAGGTAATATACGCCGCTTTGGTGTGTTATAAACCACCAAAATGGTGTCAATAAACTGTTTGCAATCAGCCCTCTTACAATCAGGAGTCCGAATTGAACGAGTTAACAATAAATATAAAAAACCCCCTCACTGAACCTCTTAATAAAATTAAAAGGGAAATGGTTGAGCGTGAATTTTTTGCTGACACAGAGGCTTTTACAGATTACCCATTATCGCTCTATAAATATCTTTCTCTACGACCAGAAAAATTTTATTGCAAGAGAACGCTTTCTGCGCAGTTGAAATTCTTGGATAGTGGTAGTAATACTTCGTCAATTATTGAAATTATAAATGAGAATGTTACTCACCTAGAGCAATCCCTAAAGCTTTTGGATGATATTAATAAAAAACCATGGCATGATTTAAACCTCTCATCTGACGAACACGATCTTTTTAGACACTGCGATAATAATGTAAACCCATCTTATTTAAACCTTATCGAAGGTGTATTTGGTAATTTAATTTATATAAATGCTATAGCCAGTCGTCACAACAGAGACAAGTCACCTGATGGCTTAGATATTTTTAATCGCTTTGAGGAAATTAAGAGGACATCTCTGGGTTTTCTCGCTGATGAATATTGCAACACTACAAGAAACTCTATCGCTCATTGGAGTGTTAAATATTTACACCATGATATTGAGTTCAGAGATAAGAAAAAGACAATAACTAATACACATTCAGAGTACCTAAAGCGGTTTGATTCTGTATTAGATATTTGTAATGGTTTAGCTTTAGCCTACAAGATATTTTTCTTTAAAAATATTACAAATGTAAGAATTCCTAAGCAAGTTTTATTGGAAGAGCTATATGCTCAAACTGAAGCACCTTGGTGGCAGATTGAAGGTTGCCTAGAAAGTGAAGTTGGTAAAAGTGATTCGCAATTAGTTATTTTCATTAAACCGGAAACAAGAGATTACGGTAAAGTTCGATTGTCAGCAATATCGACGGCTGTTTTAGCTGAAAGGTATGCTCCTGGCTATAAGCGCTATTTTTTATCTATGAGATCTCCAGTTGCACTTCCAGGTTTTGCTGCGTTTGATGGTGAATTACTTAAAGATAAAAGGGAAAAGAAGGTTTCTAAATGGGAAGAATATAGTGGCATTATTGAAGGTGATTTAATTTTTTGGGTCCCATTTATTACCCCCCCAAAATTAATAAATAAAATTAGTACTTATTCTCTTTCTATTAAGCTTTTCTTAGCAACACAACGACTTTTAAAAACAATTAATAGTGGCGTTGAGCTTCATAGCCGAAATGCGAAAATACATCGGAATGGGTGGCGAGTTGTTCTTAATGCAGATGTTGTAATTGAATCAAGCTATATAGTCTCAACTTCAGATATAAAAAATATAGGTAAAAAGCTTATAAAGATTGCACTAAAAGCTGCTAGAAAGCAGTTACCTCTATATTCCTTTTTAAGGTACTTACCAATTGGCTATGCTCGTGTGTCATTATTTAACAATGATTACAGGTGCAGTCATTTACATGGTTTTGGACTACGGAAAGAATTAATTGGTACAGTTAAGTTGCAAAAAATAAAAAAAATAAAGACTCCTGATTTGTTTGGTTCATCAATTGAAAATGATGGACGACTTACATATGCTTGGAATAAATCTTGGCTCGAACAATAAAATTGCTAACGAGAGGTTAAAGTTACGACGGTCCGCAATTGGCACAGAGCTGCCCTTCGTCTCTAACGAGTTTTTGTCCAGCTTCGAGTCAATCGGAGCTGAGCTAACGCATTTTTGCCCCAAAACAAGCTAGAAAATTTTGCTCAAAGAGCTAACAACACTGTTTGCGCCTTGCCGTAAAACATGAGTATAGAAATATTGTCTAAAGGATTTATGCGTATTCGGCATTACGGTTTTTTAGCCAATGCATGTCGCAAGCGAAAGTTAGCGCTGATAAGGACGCAGGCATCATGCACATGCACATGCAGAGCAAAGAGACCAAAGACAGAAAACGTGACACTGATACCGCATTGGCCTTGTCAGCATTGTAAGGCAGGTATCTTGCGGCTAATTGGCGTATTCAAGTTAGATGCAACAACGTCCAAAATAGACCGAGCGAGTTAACAGCTAGATAGCTTAGTAAAATCAATTAGTTAACCTGCTTAACTGCTCAGGCTAGCTGCCTCTGTGCGCTTAAAAAATATAATTGCTTATTAAGGCAAATTTAGGTGTAATGAATACATAATAAGCTCTGAGCAACGCATGGAAAGCTTACATAAGACTAGCTAAACTGATTACACTAGCTAGGAAAGGGAGAGCCTCCAAAAACAAATTCCTATAGCATAAACAACACCAACTCTGTCACACCAAGTGGGTAGCGGCTCAGTCCAACAAGCGATTATGCAACACAAACTGCATGTCGCATAAATACTAAAATGTTATGATTCAGGAGTAAATATGGAAGAATTACCTCAAAATAAAGAATGGAAAGACTACGGACATGCGGGAGTAAAAGCTACGCTGAGTGTTATCCCTTTAGCTGGCGGCGCTTTGGCTACGTTATTTGAAACGGTCTTTTCTGCACCAATAGATAAGCGCAAAGAAGATTGGTTGATCCTATTAGCCAATACCGTTGATGAGGTTTGTGAAAAAGTTGAAAATCTGACGCCAGAAAAGCTATCTGAACATGATTCGTTTATATCTGCATATCTTCAAGCTTCAAATATCGCGGTCCGAACTCACCAAGAAGAAAAAATCAAAGCGTTAAATAATGCAGTAAAAAATACAGTATTAAATGAAGATATAGATGAAACCTTAAAGTTAATGTTCATTCGGTTCATTGATGAAATGACGCCACTTCATTTTCGAATTCTACACTTCTTGTCAACCCCCGAGCACTACATTCAGAAATTGAATACAAATCCTGATTGTTATACTCATTGGGGAGACTTACGTAATGTGTGGGAAAAAACCTATACAGATATTGGCTCAAATGATCCTATTATCGATTTGATTATCTCTGATTTAAACAGATTTGGTATGGTACGGATTAAACAGTTTCATGAGGCAAGCTTAAACTCTGTAGGTACTTCAATGGGTCAGAAATTCATCGATTTTATCGAGCTTGAATCATAACAAGCAATTAAACAGTGGGCTATTCGCTTCGCTCAATTTTAACCCACAATTTTTAACCCGTTAATCGCGCGTTATAAGAAAAGGAGAAATCAGAGAAATGGAACGTTATGCATATCTAGATACGTGGGATAAATTGCAAACAGATGAATTTAAATCTGTCTTTAATTATGCTTTGAATTTAGCAAAGAATAATCAGAGCAATTTAACTTTAGTGGTTAACAATGTATCCCAGTGTTCTGATTTTATCGAAAAATTTCTGAACCAAGTCCAAGTTAATAAGTTAGCTAAAGGGAATGTATTAAAATTTCAAGGAGTAGAAGTAAGTTTAAAGTCTCCATTTTCAATTAAAAATTATAATAATTATGGCGTCTTATGTGCTTTCCACCCTAGCGATACTTCACTTCAAAGCATGGAAAGTACCACTGAACCTCAAGCAATTGTGATACTCGGCGAGCAAGAGCCTCATCTTCATGCTTGGTTAAAAGAACATAGCGGGAAAGTTCTGAGAAAAGAGTAGTTTTCGTATAACAAAGCAATAATGAAAGGGACGCAAAAAAGCTTGGCGGCGTTACCATAGTTTGCTTCTGGCACATAGCAGCTAACTAAACTTGGCAGTATTTTTATGGGATTGGCCTCATAAAGGCTGTATTTGGTAACTTTATGCCATGATAAGCTTCAATGTTATGCCAAGTTATACTTCACTTACGGCGCTGTAGCTCAGTAAATGCGTATGTTATTATGCCAACTTACAATTCAAACAACATTGGGTGTATTAAAATTCCATTTTTCAATATTTCTTATTTATATTATTCGTACACTAATTCTAGATCATACCCACTTAGCTAAATTTTTACCTTTATAGACAATAGCTAATGAGTGAGCAATAATTAAAACTCGTGATTATACTTTACGCCGCAGGTGTTAAATAAGCTATTAAGGGTCAATATGACGTCTCAGAGGAATAAGTGGGCGCTTGCTATATTATTAGGGCTTTTAGGGGGATGCGCTAACCTTTTACCTCTGTATTTTTTTGATAGCTCTGAATTTTTATTTGGTCAGACGTTTGTAATACTCAGTTTAGTGTTTGCTGGGCTTCGTTATTCCCTCCTTAGTTTAACTATTGTCACTGGTTTTTTATTTTATCGCTGGGGGCATAGCTGGACCAGTATTGTTTATGTGCTTGAGCTGTTTTGGCTTTATACCTTTTGCTTAAAGCGTTCTAAGCCAATACTTCCTTTAGGCGCAGTGTTTTGGTTTTTAGTCGGCTTACCACTGGTGTGGGCTTTGGGTCACTTTGTTATAGGCTTGCCTTGGCTCACGCTTGTTGTGGCTGCCTCAAAATACTTTATCAATGCCATGATAGCGTTAGCTTTGGTCGACTTAGTGAGTGTGTTTGTTCCCCACGCAAGCCGGGCTTATCAAGGGCAGCCTCTGGCCCGTATATTAAGTTATGTTGTCAGTATCATTATTGTTTTGGTGGTTTTGATCACCAGTGTCTTTTTGGTTAATCAGCATTACTCGCGCTTAGAATACGAAGTAAATACGCAACTTAAAGAAAAATCACGCTCGATCAGTGCCCAGCTTAGTGACTATTTGTTGTTTCATAAAAATGCAATGGTAATAACCAGTGATGCAATGAGTGCCGGAGCACCAATACAGAAGCAGCTTGAGCGGCTAATGGCTTTATACCCTGGTTTTGCAACTAGTCTGTATGCGAACTCCGAAGGTTATGTTGAGAAAAGTATACCCAGTGAATTGCTCAGTGGTTTAAGTCAGAGTCAGCGTTATGTTAATGATCGTCTCTATTTCGCTGAGGCTCAGCAGTTCCCGTTAGGCTACAGCAGTGGCGTTTTTCAAGGCAGAGGATTAGGCGATCAACCTATTGTTGCGCTTTCGGCTCCCATTTATAAAAATGATGAGTTTTATGGTGTAGTTGAGGGGTCGCTCAAGCTAGATCAGTTAGAGCGGTTTATTCCCAATTTATTTGAGTATAAAGGGGATTTACTTCTTCTTGATGCCGATAAAAAAGTAGTATTTAGCTCGTTAACTCAGTTTGCTGCGCTGACTGATTTTAAGCAGCAGGATCTTAGTATCCAACGTTTTAGTGGTAATCAGCTTTTTCGCTCAAACGATAACGAGGTGTACCATACAAATCAGTATGTTGACGACACTACAGGGTGGCAGGTTATATCGCTCTATAATCGTAAATATTTAAGCTTGGTGGTAGTGGCTGCTTGGTTACCCACTATGTTGCTGGGGCTATTTTCTATTGCACTGGTGGTATTATTTATCTATAAATTTACCCATTTGCTGGTTAAACCCATCATAGAGTTAACTCATTTAATTAACAGCTTTAGTAAAACTAAAAAACACGTATTTAATACCGATTCTAGTTGGTACGAAGTACTGCAATTACAGCAACAATTTGAAATGTTGGGCAATGCACTTCTGCATTCAATCAAAAGTTTGCAAGCCTCTAATGTAAAAAATGAAGACCTTAATAAACAACTTAGCCAATTTAATCAGCAACTCGCAGATAAAGTAGCAGAACAAACAACTGAGCTAACACAAGCCGTTAAACTCGCTAATGAAGCAAATATCGCTAAGTCACAATTTTTAGCTAATATGAGTCACGAACTTCGCACACCTATGAATGGCATATTAGGTATGGGAGAGGTTTTGCTTCGAGATCAGTCTTTAAGTAATGAACAAAAAGAGTTGTTGCTCACGCAGCAAAAAAGCGCCAAAAACTTGCTTGATATTCTTAACGATATTTTAGATTTTTCTAAAATTGAAGCAAATGCCATGGAGCTAAATAGTAGACCCACGCAGCTAGCTCCATTTATCGAAAATATACGCTCTTTATTTACGCCGATTGTTAGTACTAAAGAGGTGGAATTTAGCATAATTCAAACCACAAATTTACCACTGTACATTAGTGTTGATGAATTACGCTTAAATCAGGTGATTATTAATTTACTCTCTAATGCGTATAAATTTACAGAGCAAGGCTTTGTGCGATTATCGTTCGATTATAACGATAATAAACTTCAGGTTAGCGTTGAAGATAGTGGTATTGGTATTGCAAAGGCACAGCAGTCATTATTATTTAGTGAGTTTACTCAAGCTGATGTGGGCGTTGCACGTAAGTATGGCGGAACAGGTCTGGGGCTGGCTATTTCTCAAAAGCTAATAAAAATGATGGACGGTGAAATTCATTTACACAGTGAAGAGGGTAAAGGTAGTACGTTCACCTTTAGTATTAGTGCGCCAGAATCAGCAGACGCTCCCTCAAAGTTACCTAAAAAAACAGCTTCGCAGCCAAACCTTTTGGATAAACGCATACTGTTGGTAGAGGATAATGCGATTAACCGACAGGTGATTGCAAAAATGCTTGAGCTTACTAAAGTGAGTTTAACAATGGCTGAAGATGGCTTAAAGGCGCTTGAAGTCTTGAAGAGTCAGTCGTTTGATTTGATTTTAATGGATTGCCAAATGCCGAACATGGATGGCTATGAATGCACTAGCGCGATTAGAACCACTGAAATTAAAACCGGCTTACGAGTACCTATAGTGGCGATCACTGCAAATGCTTATGAGGAAGATAAGCAGCGCTGTTTAATTGTTGGTATGGATGACTTTATAGCCAAACCCATTAATAGCGATGATTTATATACAGTGATTGGTAATATACTCAGCTGAGCAGCAGTACAAGAGCACACAACATAGATCACGGTTAGTATGCTAAGTGGCCGAGGCGTGCTCGGCAATTCATATTATACTTTTTTGGTCAGCCACATACCGCCAAGTACGGAAGCAAAAAATAGCCAAAACTCTGTTTTAAGTGATACCAGTTGTACAAGCCCGGGGCCCGGGCACACGCCGCTTAAGCCCCAACCTAAACCAAATAAAATAGAGCCAGTAATTAACCGCGTATCGACCTTTTTTAAATCGCTAAGGCTTAGTTTGTCGTTAAACACCGGCGTGCCTTTTTTAGTGAGCCAAAACCATGCGCCCATCATAATGGTCATTGCAACAGCCATAACAATAATTAAGCTACCGTCCCATTGCTGATTAAAAGTGAGAAAGTTAAGCACTTTATCTGGGTTGGTCATGCCACTAATAATTAGTCCCAAACCAAATACGAACCCTAAAATAAGCGTAATAATTGCGTGCATGATTTACCCTACTAAATTAGCGGTGATAATGGCGATTGCCATAAATGTACAGGTTGATACCCATGAACGGGCCGAAAAGCGAGACATACCACATACGCCGTGACCACTGGTGCAGCCATTCGCTAATGTGGTTCCCGCACCGACTAAAAGCCCTGCAATAATAATCATCCAAGGGGATAAGCTTAATTCACCTACTAACAGCTCAGGGGCAAATATTTGTATAAATACACCTGCTAGCAATAACCCCATCACAAAACACAGTTTCCAACGAGAAGCTGCTGCCAGTGGATTAAAGATTGATTTTATAAGCCCTGAAATTCCCGCTACTTTACCAAATAAAACCAGTAATAACGCGCAGGCTAGACCAATTAAACCACCGCCAATAGCCCCAGATAGTGGTGTGAATTCGGTTGTCATCGTTTAAATTCTCCAAGCAAGGGATACACCCAATCCTGATTGTTCCATTGAAATTGATAGTTGTTGATTAGGCGCTAAATAGTTTGCACCTGTTACATTTTTAGAGGGTGAATAAAAAGCCATTGCGTTAAATTGCACCGCGTCACTAAGCGCATGACTAATGCCTGCTGTAAAATGCCATTCTTGCACACCGGGCGCTAAAATATTAAATAAAATGTCAGATGATGGAATGGGTTGCTCGGTATAAGAAGCACCAAACCTAATTTTTTGTTGCTCAGTGCGTTGCCATTGATAACCCAGTTTATAAATACTCATATCGTGCCAACCAAAGCCTGCTCCGGCTTCAGCCCCTAGTGGCGCTGACATTAAATTAGTAATAGGGTTGGCGATACTTTTTACTTTACTGTAATTTATTTTTTGCCAATCAAACACCACTTGGTGCGATGGTAAAAACTGCCAAGCGGTACCGAGCTGAATAGAGCTTGGTAAATCAAACCCGCCTTGCTCTGCAAACAGGCCGCTGTAACGGTCAAATTCATCCATAGACACTGATGAACGGTAACTGGCGCCCCAGCTAAGTGACGAGTTAATAATGTGGCTGATCCCAAGTTGCATTCCAATGCCTGTGCTGGTATCAACGCCATTATTAGACAGCGCCTCTGGCTTTTGCGAAAAGGCGGCAAAATTTGCCAAACCTTGTGCTTCAAATTGTTGCACTACATAAATAGCAGAAACACCTAGGCGTATTTGCTCATTTAATTGATAGCTCATGGTTGGACTGACAAATAACTGTTTTAAGTCAACACCAGTGGTGCCGCCATAAAATGTGCCTTGAGGGGCAGAAGCAGCCACATATTCTGTGTTCATTCCGCCGTTACCGTAAACTAATAGGCCAATATTAATGCGCTCATTTAATTGATGGCCAATAGCAAATTCGGGAATTGCAAATAAGCTGTTATCACTTTTTTTGGTTGTTGCGTCCAAATACAGTGCATTGGGAAAGTATTCATCGACCTTTGCAGCGGTGTAGTTACGCTCAGGAGCAAATAATTCTATGCCTACCGACATTTGCGTGCCATTAGCTGAAAAAGTAGCCGGGTTATTTGCACCCGACATTAACTCTTCTGATAACGCTACACCAGCACCTGCCATGCCTTTGTGAGTCATACCGTAGCCATGAGTAAAATAGCCATTCGTTGCAAATACATTAAATGTGCTTAACGCAGAGGTGAAAATAAGGCCTGAGAGTAACTGTTTTTTCATTTAAATTGAGACTAAGTAGAGAAAGTTGGCGAACAATAGCTAACTTTTTATATTCCAAAAAAGAACTTTAAAAGATTATATATACTAAAAAAGCATATTGTTTGTGGATGAGGAACAGGTAAATGAAAGGGCTTACAAAGGAGGGTTAAATACACTGGAGTAAAACAGCATTATTAAGCGCTATTTTACTCCAGCCAAGTAATTACATTGACTCTAATTTCATACCGCGTGTCTCTTTAATGTATTTAACTACAAAAAACACACTAATAAACGCCGAGAGGGTATAAAAGCCATAGGCGCCTGCTAAACCAATACTACCTAGCATGATAGGGAAGGTCATAGTAATAGCAAAGTTAGCTATCCACTGCGCACTAGCAGCAACTGCAAGCGCGGCGCCGCGAATGCGGTTATTAAACATTTCACCAAGCAGTACCCACACAATTGGGCCCCAGCTTAAACCAAAAAATACCACAAACAGGTTAGCCATTATTAAAGCAAAGGTACCCATATTTTCGCTAAGTGCTAACTTGCCCGCTTCATCAAGGCCTGCACTGCCAAAGGTGTAGGTAAGTGCACTTAAACTAATAAACATACCTATACTACCTACCAGTAACAATGGCTTACGTCCCACTTTATCAACTAAAGCAATAGCAATAAAAGTAGACAAAATATTAGTGGTACCCGCAAGCACGTTTATAAACAGTGATTGTGATTCATCAAAACCAGCGGCTTGCCAAAGCTCTGAACCGTAATAAAATACCACGTTAATACCAACAAATTGTTGAAACACTGACAAGGCCACACCCACCCAAACAATAGGGTGTACCTTTTTACTGCCATCGATAAATAAATCGCGAATACTTGGTTTTTTATCGCTTTTCAGAGACTGCTTAACGTCATTGATTTGCGCATCAGCATCATCGTTTGAAATTTTATTAAATACAGTTTTAGCGTGTTTAAGCTTGCCTTGTGCGACTAAGTAACGCGGTGACTCAGGAATAAACAAGACCCCAATTAAAAATAAGCCTGCAGGAACCAGTTCAGCCCAAAACATCCAGCGCCATGCAGCTAAGTCTAACAGTAAAATACCCTCGGCACCGCCTGCGGCATTAGCAATTAGGTAGTTACTTAAAAAGGCAGCAAACAGACCCAGCACAATAGCAAGCTGCTGCAGTGTTGCTAAACGGCCGCGTAAGCTGGCAGGGGCTACTTCTGCAATATAAGCCGGCGCTAAAACAGATGCCGCACCTATACCTAATCCGCCAAATAAGCGGTAAAAAATAAACTCAGCTGAGCTATCAGCAATACCAGAGCCAAATGCACTGATAGCAAATATAAGTGCAGTGACAATCATAATAGCGCGACGGCCAAATTTGTCAGCTAATGGGCCTGCAGCTAAAGCCCCCAGTGCACAACCAAGTAAAACAGAGGCAACATTAAACCCTGTTGCTACACTGCTTGAGTTAAATGTATTACCTAATGCCGATACAGTGCCATTTATAACGCCTGAATCAAAACCAAATAAAAAGCCACCAATGGCGGCAACAGCCGATATAAAAATAACGTATAAAAGTGAGCACTTTGTCTGTGCGCTTTGCTCACCTTTAGTTGCATGCTGTGTTGTCATGTTGTTCAATCCTAATTTTTATTATGTGTAATGAAGTTAAAGTACCACTAATAATTTGCGGGCAACCTTAGCACAGAGTAATCACGCTAAAAAAGATATTTCAATAGTAATACGTATGCATAAATAAATTAATTGAGTTGCGCGAGGGTCTGTTTATCTTTTGAGATTGAAGTTTCAGCAGTGTGTTTGGTTTTTAAGCAAAATAGATCTTTTGCCATGTGAATGCCCGTAAATAGGTACTAACGCTTCGTTAATGTTAAACACGCACTGCTTGAAGGGTTCTGCTATCTACACAGGTGAAGATAAGGTGCAGGGTATAAAAAGGGTGCTCGGTTTTAACTTAGTTTATTAAGTAACAAACCTCGCTGAAATTAAAGCGCCCGAGATTGAATCAATTTAAATTCTAAAAGGCTATTAACTCCTAATTGGGTTGCTAAAAGCGCTCAAATAATTATACTGTTTTTATATACAGTATTGGCGGTTTTTATGAGAAAAGAGTTACCAGCAAAATATTATTTGGCACATTTTAAAGAGCTAATAGGCTTTGTGAGCGATAAATGTATGCATTTACTTGAGCAAAAGCACATTACATTTATTAATAAAATAAACACCCTCGACGAGCAAAGCCAATGCATGCTAGCACGTATTTATTCTCGTAAGCCTTATTTAGTGCAAACTCAGTCATTAAATTATGAAGAGATTATTTCGCCTTATCAGTCACTTTTTAATTTAAAAACAGCCGGATTAGTATATGAACCCTCACAAGCAGACGCTAAGCAACTGCTTAGTCATCTAACAAAGCCGGCCTTAATTGAGTTGTTATCTCAACAAGAGCAGCCACCATTATTTAAAAAAAGTGCAGCTAAAAGTTGTTTAGTTGAAGTCGCTATTTCATTTTTTGAATCTAAGCCAGAGCGTCTTTCGCATTTGTATAATCAGTATGTGATCAATAATAGAGATGAGTGTTACCAGTATTTTGAGTTTTTGTATATTGGCAGGCTCAGTGCCGGTGATGTTAATCATCAAAATCGGTTTGTACTAAGAGATTTAGGAGTAACTCCTGTTAGGCAAGGACATCATGAAAGTTTGTCTCGCTTTGACTCAATTGAGGAAGCGCAATCTAACTATGTGTTAAACCGTTTTCGGTTAGCCGTTAAAAACGCGAAAGATGACAATGAAAATGAGACGTTAGCAAAACAGTTAATAAATGAATTAGCAGTAGGGGTTGTAGCTCGAGAGCTAAAGAATAAGTTATTGGTCATACTTTATAAGCAACTAAAAACAACTAACCCTGTATTAGCGTTTGATGTACTTAATGCCTGCGAAGACGATGCGCACGCACTAGAAATTCAAATAAGAGAGCAATACCGTTTAGGTAATAAAGAATGGGTAAAGGCGCAACTTGAGAAAATTATAGAAAATCCGCTCACCGATGAGTTACTGTACTTTGCGGATGACTTTTTAATGCGCAAATTTAACAAGCAAACACGCTCACGGCTTAGTGAAATGTTAGCCAGTACACGCTGTATTATAGAAGTTGATGAACTTTACCGTGGCGATGTTGAGTTAGGTGTAAGTGATCACTACACTCGTCAAGGCAAGCAGGTTTTTTATACTGAGAATACCTTGTGGCAAAGCTTATTTGCGCTGGTTTTTTGGCAGGAACTTTTTATTGAAACCCCAACCCCCCCCTGCAACGAATTTGATATTTATCCGCAAGCCTTAAAAACAGATACATTTTATTTAAATCAATCCTCGCAATTAGAGGCGCGGCTGGCTGCGTGTAATAGTACCTCCAAATTGCTGCGTTTAGTGTGTAACCATGCAGCGAAGTATTATGAGCAACCAAATGGCTTATTTAGATGGCACAAAGATGTATTAAAGCCATTAGAGATGCTTATTTTAAACAGCCCGATAAATGCGCTATTAAGCCATTTAAAAAACATGGCAAAAAACTATCGACAATTAAAAGATGGTTACCCCGATTTAATGATTGTTGATAACAGCGCAGTTCATTTTGAAGAGGTAAAAGCGCCCGGAGACAAGCTTAAAAGAAACCAGCTAGTGAGCATCGATAATTTAAAAAACAGTGGTTTTAAAGTCAATATTGCAGCGGTGAAGTGGTATGTAGACCCTAACCGTGTTTATAGTGTAGTTGATATTGAAACTACAGGAGGCCTCAAAGGCGGTAACCGTATTACCGAAATTGGTATTGTTAAAATAAAGCAGGGCGAAATAGTTGATACATGGACCACATTGATAAACCCAGAGCGACCCATCCCGCGCTTTATTACCTCGCTTACAGGCATTAACGATGCCATGGTAAGCAATGCGCCTATATTTAGCGATATTGCAGCGCCGTTACTGAATCAATTATCAGGCAGTATTTTTGTGGCGCATAATGTTAATTTTGATTATGGCTTTATTAAAAAAGAGCTTGAGAGGATAGGAATTAATTTTAAAATGCCGAAACTGTGTACAGTCGTTGAATCACGCAAAGCATTTAAGGGATTAAAGTCGTATTCGCTGGGAAATTTATCTGCACACTTTAATTTAGACTTAACCAATCATCACCGTGCATTAGACGATGCCAAAGCTGCCACGCAGTTATTATTACTGGTTCAGCAATCTGCAGATGAAAATATAGTTGCTGTTTAAAAAAGCAAAAAGCGCTACGCGCGCTTTGTTACTTTTTTCTCAAAGTCACTTTTTACAATGTCGAGTGCTTTTAAAACCTCTTCGGGCTCTACGTCGTGTTGTTCTAATATCATAATTAAATCAACAGCCAGTTTTATGTGCGTAGGGGCTTCTTCTAGCGGGTTACTCATTAATATCTTTCTTTTTAGCAATCTGATCAATCGCAAAGTTAATGGCAAGTTCAACGCGTTGTTCCATGTCCATACGATCTGTTTGGGTTAAATAAAACGCCATGTCTACATCGTATCGAATATAGCGAGGTGGTAACTGATTGAGCACGGTACAGCAAAAGTCAGCCATTACATCGTCGTTGTAACGCTCATTAAGTTTACGTTTTTCTATTTCTTCTAGAACGATTTTTTCGTAAAAGTTGTGTATGTCGTCATCTAAGCGCATATTCCTGTCACTCTTTTTTATTGTCTTTGTTGAGTCTATACCAAGGATTGTTATAAATCGAGAGCCGCTTTAAATAGTTGTTTACGGACACTGACTAAATCATTGATGTTACGCTGATAACCACCACCTAAAGCGCACATAAGCGGGATGTTTCGCTGCTTACAAAAGTTAAGAACGGCAAAGTCACGCGCGTATACGCCAGCCAAAGAAACATCAAATAAGCCAAGTTCGTCTTTGGTATAAATATCGGCGCCCGCATTATATAAAATAATATCGGGCTGGTGGAGGCGAACACATAACTCAAGAGCTTGCTCTAGTGTTGTTAAATACTCTGCATCTGTGGTGTTTGCAGGTAAGCCAAAGTCGTAGTTTGAGTGCTGTTTTTGCCGAGGAAAGTTTTGTTCACAGTGAATTGAACAACTAATTATCTGCTCGTGCTGTTGGGTTATTTGTGCTGTGCCGTCACCTTGATGCACGTCACAATCAAATATTAATACGGTGTCGGCTTGCTCCGTTGCAATAAGGTGGGCTGCAGCAATGGCTAAATCATTAAAAATACAAAAGCCACTGCCGTAATTGCTGTAAGCATGATGATAACCGCCACTTAAATTAGCCGCTAAACCACTTTTAATTGCACTTTCAGCGGCTTGAATGCTGGCACCAACAGAGTAAAGTGTTCGCTCAACAAGTTCAGGAGAGTGAGGAAATCCCATTTTCTTAACCGCTTTGTCAGTTAACGAGCCATTTAAAAAATCAGCGATGTACTCTGAGCTATGACACAATTTCAATTGCGCTGTTGTTGCTGGCGAAGGTGATATAAATTGGGTGTAGCCTAAAAATTCAACTTCATGCTTGAGCTGCTGATACTTTTTAATTGGAAAGCGATGGCGTTCAGGTAACTCTAATTGCGAGTACAGATAGTGATAATAAAGCTGCATTAGCGTAGCTGTTGTTTTTCTACTTGTTGAATTTTGTCTTCGGTGGCAGAAATTGCTTTTCTGCAACGGCCGAGTCGTGCATGAGTGGTTAAAATTTCTTGATTAAGTTTTTGTGCTTGCGCAGGTGATGCTTTTTCCATTTGTAACTTACGCTCTTCAATCATCAGCACTAGGCGGCGTTCAAACTCATGGTTTTGTTTAAGCTCATCATATAACTCATGGGATGATTGCATGATTTTTTGCACTGCTTGTTTGTAAATAGGCTGTTTGGCACGAGGCTTATAATGACTTTTGTTTTCTTTCACCCAAATAGGGGTCGATTTAATTACATTAAAGACCGCTTGTACCTGACTAGCAATGCGCTCAAGTGCGTAAGTGTAGGCATGGCGGTGATCGCTCGGTGGTAGGCTGGCTATTTCATCTTCTATTTCTACTACGTAATCAACCAAGTTCATGCTTTTGGTGCTAAATACGGCTCTGTCAAATAAGCTTGGCTGTGCCTGCATATAACGGTTTTTAGCAAATAATTTTGCTTTATCAAATTGCTCAGCTTGTTGCTTAAGCGTAGCAACTTGTTGGCGTAGTTTGTCTAAAGCAGCAGATTGCATATTAAAAGTATGCCTCGTAAATTAGTTTTAACGCTAAAAGTATAACCATAGTATTAAATACTGGGCGAATAAATTTACTGCCAAAACGAATAGCTGAATGTGCGCCAAACCATGCACCAAGCATGATAAAGAAGCCCATTGTAATTCCCAGTAAAAAGTTAACATGGCCAAGTGCAACAAAGGTGATCAGAGAGATGAAGTTAGAAACAAAATTCATTGAACGCGCCAAACCACAATTGAGTAGCAAACTCATTTTATAAAGCATACCGTTTGAGGCAGTCCAAAAAGTTCCCGTTCCAGGCCCAGCTAAACCATCAAAAAAACCTAGGCTTAATCCTTGTAGCCACTGTTTTACTTTTATTGTGCGGGTTAATTTAGGCAGATCATCACTTTGTGTGGTACTTAAATTACCAAACAAGCTGTAGCAAGCCACTAAAATAATAATAATGGGTAAGAGCTTATTTAAAAACTCGATACTTAAATGATCAACAATAAGTGTGCCTAACAAAGCACCTATGGCGGTAGCCATAATAGAAGCAAACCAAAATCGTGGACTAAATAACTGTTTTTTATAATAGGTGATACTGGCCGTTAACGAGCCAAAACTGGCCGCCAATTTATTAGTGCCAAGCGTTAAATGAGGAGGTAATCCTGCCGTTAACAGTGCTGGTACAGTGAGTAATCCACCGCCGCCAGCAATAGCATCAATAAAGCCAGCTAAAAGTGCAACGCCACATAAAATAGCCCAAGTTGTTGGGTCGAGTGCAAGTTCAAACATCAGTAATCTATTTGTCTTTTAAAAGGTGGTAAGGTGTCAAGCATGGCTTTGCCATATCGTTTGGTGACTAGGCGTCTATCTAAAATAGTTATTGTGCCTGCATCACTTTCTTTTCGCAGCAGTCTACCACAGCTTTGTACCAATTTCTTTGCTGCGTCTGGCACGGTTATCGATAAAAACGGATTACCGCCTTTACTTTGCACAAACTCTGCTTGCGCTTCTTCGATAGGCGAGGTGGGCACCGCAAACGGAATTTTGGTAATAATCAGGTTTTCTAAATATTTCCCAGGTAAATCAAGCCCTTCAGAAAGACTTTGGGTACCAAATAAAATACTGCCTTTGCCTTCATCAATATTTTTAGTATGTAATTTGAGCAAAGCTTCTCGTGACATTTCACCTTGTACTAATAAGTTAAATCCTTTTGTTCTAAGAAACTTACTTACATGGTCCATTTGCCAGTAAGAGGCAAACAACACTAAATTGGCTTTTTTAGTGTTTAGGTATTCGGGTAATGTTTTAGCAATATGATCGCTAAATTCTTTATCTGTTGGCTCTATACTTGAGGCCGGAATGCGTAAAGTGGCTTGTTTTGGGTAGTCAAATGGAGAAGGGACTTTAATAAATTTCACCCCTTCCTCTTTGGCAAGGCCGCTTTCATAGGCAAAATGATCAAATGAACCGAGTGCGCTCAAGGTAGCTGAACATAACACGGCTCCAGCACATTCGTTCCACAGCTTATCTTTTAAATAGTAACCGACCTCAATGGGGCAGTCGCTAAGCAAGTGATCATGATGGCTTTTATATTCAAGTCGTTTTATCCATCGCGCATGCGGTGTGCCTTCGCCTTTAGTAGCGTAACTAAACCATAATTTATTAAGTTGTTCTAACCGGTTTATGTATTGCCCGCTTTCAGCCAGAATGGGGTCGGCAACATAAGGTTTAATATCACCGTCGCTTACATCTTGTGTGAGGGTATCGTGCATCTTATTTAAACACCGTAATGCATCAAGCGTGGCTTCGCTAATGTCTTTTGCTTTTGCGTGTAACGATTTAGGAATTTCACCATGTTCAAAGCGATAGGTATCGTCTTTTGAATATTCAAAATCGGCGTTGTCGAGTATATCGCGCACCACTTTTAAATCTTTGTTGGCATCGTTAACGCTATCGCATAACTTAAAGTTTTGCCCAATGCCTTTTTGACCCACTAACACTTTGGCCATTTTGCCACTGAATTTAGTAAGTTTGTCGAGCCAATCTATCGTGCCTTTTATCGTAGCTGCAGCAGATGAAAAGTCGCGGGTAATATGTGCAAGGTGGTGCGCTTCATCGATTACATAAATGGTGTTGTCGGGCTCGGGTAAAATTTTTCCGCCCCCTAAGTCTAAATCGGCTAACAGTAACGAATGGTTTATAACCAATACATCCATTTGCATTAACTGCTGGCGGGCGAGTTGAAAAGGACATGTTTGGTGTGCTTTCATCTGGCGTTGGCAAGCATGCTTATCGCAAGCAATGAGCCCCCATACTCTATCAGGAATGGTATCGGCCCAGCTGTCTCTATCACCTTGCCATTTTTTATTGATATAGGCATCGTAAAGTTGCTTTAAGCACTTAGTTTCCATATCGCTTAATGGCGATGTAAGGGTAGGCATAAACTCCATTTGAGTTTGGCTATCGCTGTTTAGTGCATTATGAAGTTTGTGTGCACAAATATAACGTTGGCGACCTTTGACTAAATCAAATTTAAAATCGAGTCCTGAGTGCTTTTTAAAAAACGGCAGTTCTTTAGCGATTAACTGCTCTTGCAAAGCCACAGTAGCCGTAGAAATAACCAGTTTCTTTTTTTGTGCTAATGCCAGTGGCAGAGCGCCTAGGCAGTAAGCTAATGACTTTCCGGTGCCTGTGCCTGCTTCAATAACACAAATACGTTGTTTTCTATGGTATTCACCGGCTAATGTTTTGGCGATTTCAGCAACTAAATAGTTTTGACTACTGCGAGGGCGGTAATCGGTTAGGTTATTTGCAACATGCTGGTGTACTTGTCTAATTGTTTTTTTAAGTGAGCTCGATAGCATGTGATGATTAACCTAAAATATGTATATAATTACAGTGTATATATTAAGTGGGATCGAACATTGACACAAGCAATCTATCAGGGCTTTATTTTATCAAGGCAACAATACAGCGCTAAAAATACGCAAGGTATTACTTTGTGTTATTGGCTAAGCTCTGATCATGGCCCACTTAAAGTTATTATTGAAAACCAGCAAGCAGTGTTTTTCATCCCATTGTCAGCGCAACATACTGCAAATACTTTACTCGCACAGGCAAATATAAAAGCGCAGTTTAATAAGGTTGAGTTGTGTCATTTTAGTGGCAACGAATGTGTTGCCTGTTACTTTAACGATATAAAAAGTTTATATACTGCACGCGCTCTTTTAGAGCAAGCAATGCCTATTTACGAAGCCGATGTACGCCACAGTGACCGTTTTTTAATGGAGCGCTTTATTAAAGGAGGTGTATGGGTAACCGGTAACGCCACAACTAAAAATGGCTTTATTGAAATTAGTGACGCAAAGTTAAAAGCAAACAAAGATTACACGCCAACGCTTACATCTATTTCTTTGGATATAGAATGTAATGGCGATGGGGTGTTATTTAGTGTAGCACTTGTGGGAAATGGCTTAGATTGTGTATTGATGATAGGGGAGCCGCAGCAAAGTGATTCGACATTTGAAATAGACTGGTGCTATGACGAAATTAACCTGCTTACCAAGTTGCAGCAGTACATTATAAATAACGATCCTGATGTTATTATTGGTTGGAATGTTATTGATTTTGACTTTAGTTTATTGCAAGAACGCGCAGAGGCGTTAGGGCTTACCCTTAACTTTGGCCGAGATAATCAACCTTTGTATATTAATAAAGGCCATTACACCCGATTAACGCTTCCTGGGCGGTGCGTCATTGATGGCATTGATACATTAAAAAATGCCACTTACCGATTTGACAGCTTTTCATTAGCCAATGTTGCAGAGCGGGTACTTAACGAATCTAAATTAATAAAAACCGATAACCGATTAACTGAAATTGTTCGTCAATTTAACGAAGATAAGCTTTCTCTAGCGGCTTATAACCGCCAAGATTGTATTTTGGTTAATCAAATTTTCGAAAAATTAAAGTTATTCGAATTTGCCATAGTCAGAACTCAAATCACTGGGCTCGAACTTGAGCGCATGGGTGGCTCGGTTGCTGCATTTACTAATTTATATTTACCGTTGTTACATCGCAGTGGTTATGTTGCCCCCAACTTAGGCGATCATGGGCTCTCATTTGAGAGCCCTGGTGGCTATGTGATGGAGTCGACCCCAGGGCTTTATAAAAACGTTTTGGTATTGGATTTTAAAAGCCTATACCCTTCAATTATGCGTACGTTTTGTATTGACCCGCTAGGTTTAATCGCAGGGTTAAATGCACCAGAGCATGCGGTTGAAGGATTTAATCAGGCGTTATTCTCAAGAACGCAGCACCATCTCCCCAAATTAATTGCACACCTCACCCAAACACGCCAAGAGGCAAAAGACACTAATCAACCTATGCTCTCGCAAGCGATTAAAATTATTATGAATAGTTTATATGGCGTACTCGGCTCTAAGGGTTGTCGGTTTTACGACCCGCGTTTATCGAGTTCCATTACTTTGCGTGGCCATGAGATAATGCAAACAACCCGTAAATGGATAGAAGCGCAAGGCTTTGAGGTGATATATGGTGATACCGACTCTACGTTTGTAAAACTTTGTGAAGATAAAAGCCCTCAGGAGTGTAACGAAATTGGCTGCCAACTTGTTCATCATATTAATGCGATGTGGCAAGCTGATTTAAAACAACGCTATGATTTACATAGTTATTTAGAAATTGAATTTGAAACTCATTACAGTCCGTTTTTTATGCCAACTATACGAGGTAAAAAAACAGGCTCTAAAAAGCGGTATGTAGGGCAAGTAACCAAAAATAATGAAAAAAAACTGGTATTTAAAGGTATGGAAACGGTACGTAGTGACTGGACTGAGTTTGCACAAGAGTTTCAAACACAATTATTTGAGACGTTATTTACTGACAACTTCGAAATACAGCAACTGCACGATATTATAAATAGCTACACTCAAAAACTTTATAATGGTGAGTTCGACCGTAAATTAGTATATAGAAAGCGGTTAGGGCAGCACCTTAACGATTACATCAAAAATATTCCTCCTCATGTTCAAGCTGTTAAAAAATACAAAGCGAATCATCCTGAGTTTGAAATAAAACGCGGGCAAGTGATTGAATATGTTTACGCAGTAACCGGCGCTGAGCTTTATAACGGTAAAAACACTCTGAACTACCCACTGTACATTCAAAGACAGCTCGACCCTGTTGCGCAAATGATATTAAGCGCATTAAACACAGCATCTGAATCTACACAAGCCTCGTTGTTTTAGCTTAACTATGAGCTTAAAAAGTCTTTTATAGTTAATTATTCGCCTATAAACTTCAAAGGTGAATAAAAAATTTAAAGGTAAATTAACAATTGTGGCCTTGGTTACAATTTTATCTAAAAAGAATACAAAGCGTAATTTAAAAAATCATTTATTCAAACTCATAAAAATCAATTGGTTACTATGATGTTGTTTCTAATTATCAAGTTTTTTTCTAAATCGTATTCATAAATTAATTTAAAAAACTAATAAAATACCGCCAAAAATGATAATGAAAAGTCATGCAAAGTGCTTTTAAAGTTAATTTAATGTTGACCGCCTTGTGTTTGAAGTATTATCATCTGAAGCGTGATCACAAATTAATTAACAAGGTGTGATCAAAAAAATACAAAAACAAATAGTATTCTAGGGAGAATCAAATGTTAAATAACAAAGTTTCAAAAGCAGTTCGCTTAGCGATCGCTTTTGGTGCAGCTTCTACTGCTGCTTTCTCAGCAAGTTCATTTGCTGCAGAAGAAGGCGCAGAAAAAGTTGAACGTATTCAGGTTACAGGTTCACGCATCAAGCGTACTGATTTAGAAAGTGCTAGCCCGGTTTTAGTTCTTAGCCGTGATGATTTAAATGTTAGTGGTCAATTAAGCATCGGTGACATTCTTCAACAAATTCCAGCTGCGGGTGCTGCACTTAATACTGCCTTTAATAACGGTGGTACTGGCGCAACAAACATGGATTTACGTAACTTAGGCGCACAACGTCTTCTTGTATTAGTAAATGGTAAGCGCTGGGTTTCATCTTTAGGTTCTACAGTTGATTTAAATACAATCCCATCGTCAGCGATTGAACGTGTTGAAGTTGTTAAAGACGGCGCTTCTGCTATCTACGGTTCTGATGCTATTGCTGGTGTTGTAAATATCATCACTCGTAAAGATTTTGAAGGTGTTGAGGTTTCTGTATACGGTGGTGAAAACTTAAAGTACAACGATGGTCGCCAGTATTCTGCAGACATCACTGTTGGTACTACTTCAGACCGCGGTGGCTTAATGTTTAATGCTAGCCATGTAACTCAACAAGAAATTTGGGCAGGTGATCGCGATATTTCTTCTATGGGTAACAGCTCTACAACTGAAAAAGGCCGTTTACGTCTTACTTCAAGTGCAATCAGCCCTGAACTTCGTGATAGCTTACTTGCTCAAGGTTACACTGAAAACAACGCTGGTAAGTCAAACGCTGGTTTTGATTTAGTTCCTAATGGTGCAGGTTCAGCTGTAGGTTTAGATTCATTCCGAGACCGAGCTGGTGATGTTTACAACTACGCGCCTGAAAACTACCTTGCAACGCCACAAGAGCGTAACAGTTTTTATGTTCAAGCTTTTTATGACTTAAGTGATGACGTTCGTTTCGTATCAGATTTCATGATGACTAACCGTAAATCTTCACAGCTACTTGCAGCGATGCCATTAACAATTGGTGCATCTTTTGGTGCAGCAGCTAGCCGAGTAGACATCCACGAAAATAATATCTACAACCCATTTGGTGAAACACTGTATGGTGATGCTTCTCGCTCAGGTGTAGAAGGTTATATCCCATTTGCTGGTCAACGTCGTTTTGTAGAAGCTGGTAACCGTATTTACAGACAAAATGATACTACTTACCGTGCAATGGTTGGTTTAGAGGGCGGTATTGGTGATACATCTTGGGTTTGGGATGCTTCTTACATTTATGGTAAGAATAGCCAAGACGTTTTAACAACAGGTCTACTTAACCTTACTCGTATAAACCAAGCGTTAGGTGACAACTGTAATGCATCTACTTCTTGTGTACCACTTAACCTATTTGGTGGTGCCGGCTCAATTACACAAGATATGGTTGATTTTGTAACATTTGACAGTGTTTCTCGTGAAGGTTTAGAACTTAAAGATTACACAGTAAACTTTGCTGGTGATGCATTTGAGTTACCGGCAGGTGTTGTAGGTATGGCCGTTGGCTTTGAACGTCGTGAAGAGTCAGGTTACGATACGCCTGATCCACTAACTCAAAGTGGTGAAACTTCAGGTAACCAACGTGATGCAACTTCAGGTGGTTTCCGCTTAGATGAAGCTTATGTAGAACTTTCAATTCCAGTATTTGATGGTTTAACTATTGCACCAGCAATTAGATTCTCTGACCACAGCGCATATGGTAGCAACTCTACAGCTAAAGTTGGTGTTGAATACCGTCCAATGGATGATTTACTTCTTCGTGGTACTTGGGCTGAAGGTTACCGAGCTCCTTCAATCTCTGACTTATATGCAGGTAATGCAGATGCATACCCTACATTAACAGACCCGTGTAACTCTGTAGAAGGTGTTGTTCCAAGCCTACCTGGTTGTGCTGGCGTACCAAATGGTTACACGCAAGCTAATACACAGATTCGTGAAACTCGCGTTTCTTCTCCAGATTTACAACCAGAAGAATCAGAATCTAAAACGTTTGGTATTGTTTATAACCCAAGCTATGTTGATGGTTTAGAATTCACAATCGATTACTACGATATCGAAGTTGAAAACTCAATTGGTCGTTACGGTTCTAATCGTATATTGAACGAGTGTACTTCAGGAAGTAATGCATCTTCTTGTGATTACATTGACCGTGATGCTAACGGTAATATCGTTGATTTACGCAACTTCCTACAAAACTCAGGTACCTACAATGTTGAAGGTATAGATTTTTATACTGCATACAAGTTTGATACTGAGTACGGTAGCTTCAGAACATCTCTTGATTTGTCTTATGTAATGACTAACGAGTTCGATGGCGAAGATCAAGTAGGCGTACAGTATGGTGATGCTGGTTATCCTGAATATAAAGGCACATTTGCTCTAGATTGGTCTCAAGGTGACTTTGATGCGCATTGGCAAACACGTTATGTTGACCGTATGCAAAACTACTATGACATAGCTTACGGCGCAGAAAATTACCCAGGTATGGCTGATTACATTGGTTCTTACTTTGTACATGATGTATCTGTAGGTTATGCGCTAGACTCTTACAACACTAAAATTAGTGTAGGTATTGAGAACTTATTCGCGAAAGAACCTTCTCGTGAATACACTAACAATGACTTTGCAATCTCAACTAACAACTTCTCTGTTACAGAGTACGACGTTAATATGGATCGCTTTGTATATGTACGAGCTACAATTAAGTTCTAATAACTTAGAAACTTAAACTTTATTTAAAAGCCACTTTTTAGTGGCTTTTTTATTTTTGGAATATTTATGATTCAACTAAATAAAAATATTGATGTAGTTAATTTACATAGGGAATACTCTAAAAATAAGAGAATTATGGTTGATAGTGTTTTAGAGTTTGATGGTTTTTCTAAAATTACAGAAAAATTAAAACACAATATTCCTTATTTGAATGCATATTCTTTAAATGGCCAATACATTCAATCATCAGATGATGAATTAAAAAATATGTCTCCCAATAAAATGAGAGCGCTTCAGCAGACTATTTATGAAAATGCGAGTAAAGGGGTTGGCTTTTTTTATGGGCGATATGAAATAACTCAGAATGAAAAAGATGAGTTACTAAAGGAGCTATTTAATTATCTTAATGGCCAAGAAGTTTTAAAATTGATTAGTGATGTTACAGGTGTAAAGGGTTTAAAAAGTGCAAGTGTGCAATTAACACGCTATGTACCAGGAAATTTTTTGACACGACATAATGATGTACTCCCTACAAAGCAAAGAGCAATCGCTTTTGTTTTTGGTTTTACACCACAGTGGCACCCGGACTGGGGTGGTTTGTTACATTTTTATGAAATGGATGGAAAGCTGACAGAGACGTTTATGCCCAAAAGTAATGTTTTATCCCTTTTTGATGTGCAATTACCACATTCTGTTTCTTATGTAACTCCATTTGCTCGTGCTGCAAGATACTCAATTACTGGCTGGTTTAACTTAAAATAATATTATTTAAGCGGTGCTAAGTTAGGTGTTGATAACTTATTCAATCGTGGATTACCGGGCTCAACAACCGGTACGGGTGCAGGCTCAGCGATTTACGATAATATTGGTCGATTTGCCTACCTACAAGCTACTTACAAATTTTAAAGCTATTACCTATTAATATAATATTTTTATACTAATAGAGTTTCTTAGAATTGCAGATAAGTTAAGTATGTAATTAAATACCCTTAATCATTTTGATTAAGGGTATTTTTTTATATTTATACATAATATAGTTCTCTAAATTTATAAACAGTTTGAATATCAGTTTATGAATATAAATTATTTAAACAAATGTGAAATAAAGCTGTCTTCCTAAAACATAACCATTAATTAGATTAAGAATTCTTACCTTTGATGACCTACACCCTTAGACCCTACCAGAGCGAGGCGGTTGAACGCACCGTTTTACACTTTAGAAAAACCAATGATCCTGCTGTCATTGTGCTGCCTACAGGTGCGGGTAAAAGTTTAGTGATTGCTGAACTTGCGCGTATTGCTAAACAAAAAATATTGGTGTTGGCGCACGTAAAAGAATTAGTTGAGCAAAATGCTCAAAAGTATAAAAGCTTTGGTCTTGAGGCGAGTATATTTTCCGCAGGATTAAAAGAAAAGTCGTTAACCCATCAGGTCACTTTTGCGAGTGTGCAGTCGTTATCGCGTAATTTAGACAAACTTAATGAGCACTATTCATTACTCATTATTGATGAGTGCCACAGAGTGAATGGCGAAAAGAAAAGCCAATATGGTAAGGTTATTAATGCACTTAAATCTCACAACCCTGAATTAAAAGTATTAGGCTTAACAGCAACGCCTTACCGCCTTGGGTTAGGCTGGATCTATCATCATCATTACCATGGGTTTGTAAGAGGCAATAAAGAGAGTCCATTCAAACACTGTATTTTTGAATTACCTTTGCGCTATATGATTAAGCATAACTACTTAACTCCCCCTAAAGAGGTTGATGCTGCGATTAGCCATTATGACTTTTCATCTTTAACTAGCAATGCATTTGGGCAATATAGCAATGAGGATATGAATGCGCTGTTAAAAAAATCGACCCGTGCAACTCAAACAATTTTACAACAGGTTATACAATACAGTGAAAATCGTTACGGCGTGATGATTTTTGCAGCTACGGTTATGCATGCACAAGAGATAATGACTTATCTACCAGAGGATCACAGTGCGCTGATCACGGGGGATACGCCAAATAGCGAACGCGATAAAATAATAAAGCAGTTTAAAGCTAAACAGTTAAAATATTTAGTAAATATATCAGTACTGACGACGGGTTTTGATGCCCCTCATGTTGATTTTATAGCTATTTTACGCCCCACGGAGTCGGTAAGTTTATACCAGCAAATTGTCGGTCGAGGCTTGAGGTTGGCAGAAGGTAAAAACGATTGTTTAGTGATTGACTATGCGGGTAATGGCTTTGACTTATTCTACCCAGAGGTGGGAGATAAAAAAGGCGATAGCGATAATGAACCCGTGCAAGTGCTGTGTCCTGGGTGTGGCTTTGCCAATATATTTTGGGGAAAAACAGATGCTGATGGCAAAGTAATCGAGCACTTCGGCAGGCGTTGTAAAGGCTTGCTAGAAGATGATAACGGTTTAAGCGATCAATGCGATTACCGCTTTCGTTTTAAAGAGTGTGAGCAGTGCGGCGCACAAAATGATATTGCTGCTCGAAAATGCCATGATTGTGACGCTGTGATG
This sequence comes from Pseudoalteromonas sp. APC 3495, assembly GCF_030407645.1. Taxonomy (NCBI): domain Bacteria; kingdom Pseudomonadati; phylum Pseudomonadota; class Gammaproteobacteria; order Alteromonadales; family Pseudoalteromonadaceae; genus Pseudoalteromonas; species Pseudoalteromonas sp. APC 3495. Next base: position 137,679 of record NZ_JASDDA010000002.1, read on the forward strand.
GCCGACCCTGATGATAAGCTGCGCAATGCGTTAAACCTTAAAGATGCATTAGTCCTACGTTGTAGCGGCTTGAGTGTGGTAAAACTTAAAGAGCAATTGTTAAAAATTACTTATTTTGATGAAGACGGAGCCAGTTGTGATGAAATTTTTGATTTATCAAACAAAGGTGCTCGGTATTACTTTAATCAGCAGTTTGGTAAGCGTGTAAGTCAGGGCCAATCCCCGATTGAATTTGTCAGTGCAGAGCAAGCTATGAAAGCGCAGTTTGATTTAATACCACCGGATTTTGTGATTGCGCGAAAAAGTAAAAAATATGGCTGGAAAGTAGCAGATAAACTTTTTGATTATAAAGGCAGCTTCAGAAAAGCAAACCAGCTAAGTCGATAGACTAAGCTGGATATCATTCATCATTTAAATTAGGGATTATGCCTCTTCTGCGTCTAATCCCCAACCATCACCATAGCCATTAAAGCTGTTCGCTATGCTTTCAATGTATTGTTCTGCTTGGCCTAACAGTGCATGTTCAGGCACCATTTGTACATGGGCAATTACTTCCCAAACGCCGGTATCGTTGCATTTTTCAACATCAGCAGTTTGCACTAATGCATCGTTTACAATCTCAGTTGCAAATTTTTCGGCATCAACCTGTTGTTCAAATAAAATGTAAAAATCAATTTGTTGCATTTTACTTAAATCTACACCAGCGGCGGAAATTTCAGCAAGTAGCTGGCCATTGTCATCATCAGGGAATTGCATTAAAAAACTCATTAATTTTATTTTGTACTCGTTATAGCTATTGTAACCAAAATAAACCGTTAACGCGTACTAAATTTTGACTGCATTTTTGAGTGTTAATTGCGATTAAGTTAATGTTAGGCTCATTGTGGCTATGGTAGTATATCTCTGTCTAGCGGTTTATTTTATGGATACCACAGTAAGGATATTTACTTGTTCAATCAGCTTTTAAAGTTTTTTTGTTTTTTTTGCTTATTAGTAAGCCTGTCTTCTATTGCCTCTGAAAATATAATTGAAGATTATGAAATTAAAGGGATCAGTGGCGACTTAGACTTAGAAAATAACGTTGCACTTTATTTAAAACAACTTGTTGGTGAAAAACCAACCCGTACACTTCGTCGGTATGCAAAAACGCAAGTTGAGAACAGTATCAAAGCCTTAGGTTATTACAGTCCAGTAGTAAATATTGATTTTGATAAAGACGAGCGCGAACTTGTTGTAAATATAGAGCGAGGCCCAGCCACACGTATTGAGTCACTTAATATAACTATTAATGGTGAAGCAAAACAGGATCCGTTCGTTCAAAAAACGATTGAAGATCTTAATTTAAAACAAGGTGATATTTTAAATCATGGGGTTTATAGCAGCGCGCATAAAAAAATAGAGTCAGTGTTGCTAGAGTATGGATATTTCGATGCAAAATGGCCTGTTAGAAAATTTGAAGTATCACTCAAAAAACACAGCGCAACCATTACTTTTACTATTGATAGCGGTGTTCGTTATCAATTTGGTGATATTTTAATTGCCAGAAATACTCCAGCCGAAAAATATATCCGCTCTTTGGCGCCATTTAAAATGGGTCAGTCGTACAAAGCATCCTATATTGCCGATTATAATCTTGATTTATCAAGTACCCCTTATTTTAAGAGCGTGCGTGTTTACGCCGATATTACAGCGAGAAAAAACAAGCAAGTTCCTATAAAAGTCGATGTGTTACATAAACCAGAAAATAGTTATGAAATTGGTGGTGGCTTTAGTACAGATTTAGGGCCGAAAGTACGTTTTAAATGGAGTAAACCATGGATCACCGATAACGGGCACTATCTTGAAAGCAATTTAAATGTTTCTCAAAAACAGCAAGATATTTCCATGGCTTACACCGTGCCGGTGAATGATCCGAACGATGATTTATGGCGCTTTTCTGTCGGTTATAAGTTGGAAGATGAATTAACCAATGAAACCTACAGTGAAATACTAACAGGTCAGTTACAGCGCCAGTGGTTAACTGAGCATAAATGGGTACGAACGGCTTTTTTAAGGCGTGAGCAAGAAACCTACCGCATAGGGGATGACGAAGAAAAAACAAGTGAAATGTTAATGCCTGGGATCAGTTATGCGCGTAAACAATCAAAGGGTGGCACCACACCTTATTGGGGGGAGCAGTGGTCTATTTCAGCTGAGTTTGGACTCGATAGCGTACTCTCAAGTACCAATTTGGTTAGAGTTCAATTACAGCATGCTTGGTTACGTACTTACCTTGACCGCCATCTGATCTTTTTAAAAGCAAACGTGGGCGCAATGATTGTTAATGATATAAATAACGTGCCATTTTCTTTGCGATTTTATGCCGGTGGCGATCAAAGTGTCAGGGGTTTTGCTTATCAGTCGATTTCTCCGCAAAACGAGCAGGGTGAGCGTATTGGTGGTAAATATTTATTAGCGAGTACCGTTGAATACAACTACCAATTTGCTAAAAATTGGCGAGCTGCGCTGTTTGTTGATGGGGGGACCGCAACCAATGATTTTTCAGAACAATTTGAAGTAGGTGCAGGATTTGGTTTTCGTTATTTAACACCGGTTGGTCCGATAAGAGTTGATCACGCGTGGGGGCTCACAAAAGAAAGTAAAAGTACCCGTTTAAGTATTACCATAGGGCCTGAAATTTAATGTCAGTATTTAAAAAAGTAACGGCGATAGTTAGCGCCGTTTTAGCAACGCTGTTAGTTACACTGTTTTGCGTTTTGTTTACCGCCCCTGGTAATCAATTGCTTGCTTATACAGCGAATAAATTGGTTGATGGCTTAACCATTGAAATAAAAAATGGCCGATTTTTATACAATGACGCATTTAACTTACAGTTTGACCAAAATGGCGTAAGCGTTAATGCACAGCAACTAAAGATAGATTTATTTTGGTGGCAATGTGATGGTATTTGTATTGATAATTTAAGCGCTAAGTCGATTAAATTAACCTTGCCAAAAAGCGCTGAGAATAAAGACGATACGCCAACCGAAGCATTAGAAAAAATAACCTTACCCTTTAATATTGCATTAAAAAATCTAGCTATTGATGAATTTATTTTAAATCATTCAAGTGCAAATGTAACACTTAACACTCTGCAATTGTCGGCAAAGGCTGAAGGGTCTGATGTTACAATTAAACGCTTGACCATTCCTCGTATTAATGTGGTATTAAAAGAGCAAACCGCAGCTCAACAAGCAGCGGCTAATCAACAAACAACAACGGCTATTAAGAAATTACCAGCTTTACCCAATATCGATTTTATCTCGCCACTTAACATCAATGTTGAGCAGTTCAATATCACCAACGTGACAATAAATCAGGGCGAGCAACACTATTCAATTGATGATATTGCCCTGCAAATGAGCGTAGAAGATGCCACTATTAAGGTACAGTCACTATCGGCAGGTTATCAGCAGTGGCAGTTAAATACTCAGCTTGATGCAACACTGGAAGGGGCTATGCCTATTAACGGCAACATTAGCTTAAAAGGGAATGAACACGGAGCTACTCTTGATATAAATGGTGATCTAGCCAAGCTTAACATTGCGCTTGATACCACAGGATTATTTCCTTTAAATTTGAGAGCAACAGCCAACCTCAAACAGAAAAATTATCCCTTTAGTGTTAATGGCAAAATTAATCAATGGCTTATTAATACACAAAATAATGAGCTAAAGGTTAAAAAGATCAATTTAAGTGCCCAAGGTAATGCTAACGACTATCAATTAAGTTTAACGGGTAATACTCAGCTAGATGCTTATCCAAGTGTAGATTTAAATGCTCAGCTAAAAGGCACACTAACCAACGCGACGCTTGAAACGCTTGCTTTAAAAACTAACGATAGCGCTGCGAATATTCAAGCACAGCTTGATTGGCAACAGGGAATTAAAGCGGACTTTACCGGCGTTTTATCAAATTTAAAAGCGCAATACTTAACCGATGCCCTAACCAGTGATGTTTCAGGGACGTTTAAAGGCGTATTTAACGCTCAAGCCGATACCTGGCAGCTACAAATGAACAATACTAAGCTAGCTGGCTTTTTAAACAACGTTCCCTTAGAGTTTGCTGCAAACTTTAAGTTAGATAATCAATTAAAAGCGGATATCGATAGTTTTTATTTAAGTAGTGGTGCTAACAAGTTAACTTTGAATGGGCAGGTAGATGATACATGGCAAGTTGACGGTGATATTACACTTAATAGTGATGAGCAGGCTAACCTTCCTTTTATTGCTAACGGTAAAGCGGATTTAAAAGTACGCGGCAATAGATTAACCCCTTCGGTTAACTTAGCCGTCATACTAGAGCGTTTTATTTTTAATGAGATAAACATTAATAAACTTGCTATAAAATCTCAACTAGATACGGCCGCTGATTGGCAAACTGATCTCAGTGTTAATGTTGCATCTGCACTGGTCGCTGGGCAGCAAATTAATAATATAAACATAGCTGCCAGTGGTGATAAAACAGATCATCAACTTAGCGCGTCGATTGATGCCGAAAAAGGCGCGGTGGAACTTGAGCTTAATGGCAAAATGAAAAATGCCATTTGGAATGGTGAGCTAAGTGACATAACCCTTAGTGATAAAAAGCTGAGTTTTAATAATACTAAAAAAATATCCGTTATGGTGAATACACAAAACGGGGATTTTGATGTGAGCGCTCATTGTTGGCAATCAGCTCAAAGTAAGTTGTGTATAGATACCTTGTCGCAAACAAAAGCGCTAGGGCAGTTTAATGCAAAGCTTGCTAACCTCTCACTTGCAGAGCTTAAGCACTTATTACCAGATAATATTCGCACACGCGGAGACTTAACAGGTGATTTTGCTGCTAATTGGCAGTCAGGTGCACTTAAAACACTCAGAGCCAATGTAAATTCTAATGGATTAAATGCAGTGCTAACCTCAGAAGAGGATCGATTTAAACTCCCAATAGAAACACTCAGTATTCGTGCTTTTTCAGATTCGCAGGTTGGTAAAATTGAAGCTAACTTGTCATCCAGTGTGTTAGGTAAAATAGCAACCGATATAAATATTGACGACATTCAAAATACACAAACACTCTCTGGTAACGTTAATATAGATAAAATTTTACTTTCAGACATTCAGCCATTTTTAGATACGCTTGAGCAACTTAAAGGGGCAATCAGCGGACAGGTTACATTAGCAGGAACGCTCAAAGATCCTCAGTTAGATGGTGAGCTTAATATAGCAGACATTAATTTAGAGGGAGAGCAATTACCCGTTGCACTTAAAGACTCTAATATACATATTTTATTTAATAAAACCACGGCAACGATTAAAGGTAACTTAAGTGATCCTCAAGGCGGGCAAGTTAAACTTACCGGTGATGTTGATTGGCAAGGTGAGCAACCCGCGGTTAATGTTGCAGTTGTTGGCAATGAGTTTTTTGTTAGAGCGCAGCAGGGTGTGATATTTAAAGTATCACCCGATCTAAAAATCGGCATAGCAGATAACGCGCTTAACCTTGTCGGTGAAGTGGTTGTGCCTTATGGACGTATAGAAATTGAAGAGCTGCCCGAGGGCGCAGTGCAAGTAAGTGATGATGAAATAATTATTGATCAAAAAACACAAGCGGCTAAAAAAGTCCCTTTTGATTACGATATAGACTTAAAAGTAACAGTAAAAAATGATGTAAAAGTCGAATCGTTTGGACTCAAGTCTAAAGTAACTGGTGATTTAGCGCTTAAAATGAGCCAAGGTACGCCAATTATTGCAACCGGAGAGCTTAATTTAATAGAAGGGACGTATTTAGCCTTCGGGCAAGACTTGATAATTAGAACAGGGCAAGTAGGTTTTAGTGGCGCAATCGACAAACCGTATCTCAACATTAAAGCGATTCGTAACCCAGATAATACCGCTGATGGTGTGATTGCCGGGGTGACTTTAACCGGCAGTGTTGAGCAACCTACGTTAAAAGTATTTTCTGAGCCTGCGATGGATCAAGCCCAAGCCTTAGCCTATTTACTCAATGGGCAACCATTAGGAGAGGGCGACAGCTCTACAGATGCTATGTTAACTCAGTTATTACTTTCTCAAGGTGTGAGTCGCAGTGAGGGAGTGGTTTCTAAGGTGGGTGAAACCTTTGGTTTATCTGATGTAAGCTTAAGCTCTAAAGGCAGTGGTGAGCAAACAAAAGTAGAGATATCAGGTTATATAGCCCCAAGCTTACAGGTTAAGTACAGTGTCGGGGTATTCGACTCACTCAGTGAAGTGGCTGTGCGCTACCAGTTACTCTCTAAACTATACATAGAAATAACCAGTGGCTTATACCAAAACGTAGACATACTGTATAAGTTTGATTGGGACTAATAGATAACAATAAAAAGGAAAGGTATGAAAAAGTGTGTAGTGACCCTTTTAGTGTCGGCTTTGTTAGGTGGATGTGCCCAGCAAAGTACTCAATCACCAGCCTCATCGGCTAAAAAACTAACAAGCAGTGAGATTATTGCGGCGGCTAAAGATGATGAATGGCGATGGGTCGAATCAGAGAATATTCTAAAGTTAACCCTGCCGACAGGCGCTGCATATATTGAGCTTAACCCCAAACTTGCGCCTAAACACACTGCGAACATTAAAAAACTGGCAAGACAAGGCTTTTATCAAGGTACTCACATTTACCGTTTTGTTGAAGGGTTTGTAGCTCAAGGTGGCGATAGTACGGGTAAAAAGTTAGCCAAAACTAAAGATAACACGGTGCCAGCGGAATTTTATTTAACCACCACTGAGCCACTTTCAATAACCGAGATGGGCAGTGATGGTTATGCACCCGTAACGGGGTTTTTAGGTGGCTTTGCGGTTGCACAAAACCAAGCGCATACACAAACGTGGCAAGTCCATTGTCATGGCATATTTGCAATGGCGCGCGATAACGATATAAACAGTGCCAGCAGTGAGTTTTTTGTCACCATAGGTCAAGGGCCGCGTTATTTAGACAAAAATATTACCGTGTTTGGTCGGGTGCTTAAAGGCATGGCACATTTTCATCAGTTAGCGCGAACGCCAACTGAGAATACCGAGTTTAACCCCATTACTGATCTACAAGTATTAGCGGATTTAGCAGACGATAGCAGCCGATTTAAAGTAATGAAAACAGACTCTGATTCATTCAAACAATTAATTATTGCTCGGGGTAACCGCAGCGAGGAATGGTTTGCGTACAGCCATAATTATATTGATGTGTGTGGCATGGCGGTGCCAACTAAGCAACTTAATGACTAAAAAAGGAGCCTCAGGCTCCTTTTTTGTTAAGGTAACGCGACACTTATTGACGGTTTATTTTTACCGAAAATGGGGTTTCGTTATAATGTGTTGAGCGATATGGGTTTATATCAAGCCCACCACGGCGCGTATAACGAGCGTATACTTCAAGTTCTTTAATATGGAGTTGAGTGGTTAAGTCGCTGTAAATACGTTCCACACATTGCTCATGAAACTCATTGTGAGTTCTAAATGAAATTAAATAGCGTAATAATGACTCACGACAAACTTGCTCACCGGTATAGCGAATAATAATACTCGCCCAATCCGGTTGTGAAGTAATTAAACAGTTAGACTTAAGCAAGTGGCTATGCAAAGTTTCGGTGACTATTTTATTGCTTTGTGATTTAAGTGAATGGGCATCAATATGGTAGTTATCTATCTCAATATCTAACTCATCTACACACTCACCTGGCAGTGGTGTGCAAGGAATACAATTGTAGTCATCAGCGCTGTATAAGGTTACCTTTACAGGGCTGTTTACCGCATTGGATAAGTCGTCAATTAAATGTTGTTTAACAATTTCAATACTCCCAAAACGGCTTTGATTAAAGCTGTTTAAATAAAGCTTAAACGACTTTGATTCAATAATATGACTACTTTGACATTCGAAAGTAAACAATGCCACCGCAACTTGAGGCTTACCTTTAGTATTTAACCAAGACAGTTCGTAACCTGTCCATATGTCTTGGCCTTTAAACGGCAGCGCAGTTTCATCAATACTTAATGAATCACGATTAAGCTTGCGAGCAATAGGAAAAAGCAAGCTGGGCGTGTATTGATCGACATACTCAGTAGATTGACCAAGTACGCTGCCTTTAAGATCGGGAGAATTGCTGTAATCTGTCATGTTTGCTCTTAAATAGTTACAATGGATGCATTATATATAAATTAAATGAGTTTCACAGTATGTCTGTTGCAATGCAATTAGCTCAACTTCACGAAAAATTTAGCGAACAAACGATTACTAATACACAAAAGCGCCCATTAATCGTCCACGATGAGCAATGGCCAAGCCCATGTGAAATAGGTAGCGCCGATGAACATGGCATGATCCAATGGCAAGCGATAGTTAGAGAGCCTACAGGTTCATTAACCGATCTCGCTAACGCATTGGAGCTTGAGTTTCCAGAGGCGTTGAGTCAATTTTATGGTCATATGTTTGCTGGCAGTGTTGTAGCCAATATTGACGGACATCAAGTGGAATTATTACAAGCATGGAATGAAGATGATTTTGACCTACTGCAACAAAATATCACCGGTCATGTTTTAATGAAACGTAAACTCAAACAAGCGCCAAGTGTATTTATTGGGTTAACCGACCAAGACGATTTGCTTGTTACCGTATTAGTAGAAACAGGTGAGGTGTGCTTAGAGTATGTAGGTAAAAAGCCACATCATGTACTTGCCAAAAACCTCAGTGAATTTATAGCATCGTTGACAGTATAATTATAAGGTAGTTTTAAGGTGTGATGTTTTTAGACATAGCACCTTGAGTGTGGGATTTATTGAAAATCCCACGAAATATTAGAGACTAAACCACACGGTTCACACCTAAAATCAAACAAGCCAAACCAAGGCTCGGGTAATTTCCATTCACCATGGCAACTCGGGCATTTACGCTCAAGTTCAGAGGCTTTATCAACCCCCCCTACACGGTATAAATAATAGTAAACAGGCTTTTTAGTTAAAAAACTAATCCGTTTAGTTATATCTTTACCACGGCGGTATAAATCACTTTGGGTGCTGGCTATTTCTTCAAGCGCTGGAAATTCACAGCGTGTTGCACCATTAATTTGAATTTGATCGCACGCTTGCCAATCTTCTTGCCATTTAATTAGTGTTTTATAGTCACCATTAGCAATCGCAGGAATATTAAATAGCGGCACGGGTAAAAAGTCATCGCCACAATACAGTGGGCTACATGTATGCACATAGGTAGTGTATAAAATATAGCTTGATGGCTCTTTACAGCCATCGGCACCATTGGAGTGAATATCTTGGCCGATGACCTTTACTTTGGGAGCAAGCAAACCAGCGCCATGAAGCTTTTCAACACTGTGTTTAACAAACGCACTGTTATTAAGTGGGTGCATGGCGTCTTCGGTCGGGCACATTACACGAGTAATAAAATAGCCATCTTTTAAAACCGTTGGAAATTCCTCTCCAATGATTTGGCCATTAAAGCGTAATGCATTCACTAAGCGGTTTATTGCCTGCTCGGCTTGCTCTAGGGTTGTGTCTTGGTAGCAATCAAATGTTAAATCAACAACAAACATCTATAGTCTCAAATTATTTTTGCTCTAGCAAAGCAAGTAATCGATCAAGTTTTTGCTCAATTCTATCTAACTGAGTGTTTTTAGGATCTGAGTTACTTGCTTGCTCGGGTGTTTTCATTAAATTATAAATTGAATCGGGATTATTTTTATATTGACTCACTGCCGCAATAATAACCGGCATAGGAAGTGGTTTTACTAAACGGCTTTTAGTTAGTGCAACAGTGGGGACTTTGCCTTCATCAAGAAGGACTTTAATAGCTTCAAATACAGCAGCATTCATTCGATTTATAACTCTTTAATAAAGTAAACTCGCAACATGGAAGTTGCGAGCAGGTATGGTAACAATAAAGTGGCTCAGACACATTAAAATGTGCGATTTAATTATTTTGACGAAGGCGAGAGTCGAGTTCGTCAATTACCTCACTCCAATCGCCATCAACCGCCAGCGATTCAGCAATAAAGTGTTGTTGGGCTTCATCCCAAAAGGGAGCATCTTGCAATAATGTGGTATCCGAAATGGCATGCGATGCAATAAATGCATCTATTTCTGCTTCTGTATTAGGTAACCCTAATTGTGCGAACAATGTATTTATGTCGTGCTTAGTCGTATCCATAATCGTGCTCCTTAATGAATTAATACTTAATACTTATTAACTCTAGGGGGGAATGATATATCTAGCCAGTTTAACCCTTACTGAATTTACGCTTTATTTACTCAGTAGTAAGTCGCTAAAGCATGATCTGACTCAATGCAGTGGGTGAGCGTACTAACTAAAATGTAAATTCGCTTATTTGTCCCACTTAGGTATATAGTTATATGAGCATTTGGTCATCGTTGTAGTTCAAAATTAATCCCAAACAAGTTACGCGGCGTAATGACAAAGGGTATAAAATAATAAAGGAAATAAAATGACAGCCACAGCAGAATCCACAGACACGTTTAGCGTGCAACATATTGCACCAGAAGATATCAGTACCGCTGCAAGCCTTATATATCAGGCCTACCAAAATGACCCTATTTTACAAACTCTGCTAGGGTATAACGAAAAAAGCCCTCTGGACTATGAAAAAAAACTCCGTGCGCTTATTCGCGAAGAGCTCAGTAGCTTTTGGCAAGAAAAACAGCCTTTAATTGGCCTTTACCGTAACGATAAGTTAAAAGCAGTTGCTTGTGTATTTGAGTCAAGTAGCCAACTTCAAGCAGAGCGTTATTGGCATTGGCGATTAAAGTTGATGTTAAGTGCCGGTTATTTGCAAACGAATCAATTAATTGAAAAAGAAAAAACTATTCGTGATGCACTAAAGCCACAAGGCAATTACTACTTTTTAGCGTTTATAGCCGTTGACCCACATTTTCATGGTCAAGGGTTTGGCCGCCAATTACTTAAAGGCTTAGATGGTTTATTACATGACAATCCTGAGTCCTCTGGTATAGCGGTATTTGTGACTCGTGACGAACATACGCAATTTTTTAAATCACAAGGCTTTGAGCACTTTAAGCAGCTCACATTTAACCGAGTTAAAGGTGAATTACTTTTTAAAGCTGCTCTATCTGTACAAGGCTAGGTGTTTAGAATTGTGATTATGTAAGCCAATGTTCCAAATAGGGCGCACTTACGTGAGATATATCTTACATTAACGTGCGCCTTGTCAGTTTAACTCCGTATTTTATCTTCTTAAAAACATCAAGCCATTGTTATTTATAGTTATTTTTATTTTTCAATTTTATGACCGTAATTTTTTTTGTTTTCCTCACTATCATACGAAGCCGTTTGCTTTAAACTTTACTTTGTCAAGACGACATAGCCCAATGATTGAGCTACTGCCACGGATAAGGAATCAGGCAACTAAGTAGTTACTAGCAGGAAGCACAAAGGACAAGTTAACACGGATGCAGGGATTAAACAGGAAGTACACGGAGTACTAAAATAGCTGGGAGCTATTTAAAGGACACCAAGGATGATGCGATAGGAAATTGCAGGAGCGTTAGTTTACGCAGGATAGCCAAGGCGGCAAGTGGATATTGCAGGATGCAATGGAGAGTAAACACGGTAGTTTGCTCGTTCAGAGGATGATAAACAGGGAATAGGTAAAGGATACCTTACAGGATGTTTGCAATTGGGGCGTAACTGAGGTTACGCCTTAGTTTTTTGTGCTAAGAAATTATATTCTATGTGGTGGCACAACCACACTTTTTAGTTTTTCATCTTCCATGATTAATACCCCTTGGTAGGCGTTTTCACCGTCACTTGAAAACTCAAAAATAAATTCGCTTTTCATGCCCGGTTTACCACTTTTTAAAATGCCAAATCGACGCTTGTTACAAGCTACACTCATAAGTTGCACTTGCAATTGCTCGCTTTGGCGTTTGGCATGAACGTTCGCTGCTTCGGCTATTTTACGATTTAGCCAAAAAAAATAAATTACAGCACCAATAAGTATGAACGTCCATAAACTAGCCATTTAAGAGAATAACCTTCCAATTGCGCGAGCTAATGTCTCGCTTCTGTTTTCTTCACGTAATAAAGCTAATAAGTGAGGGCGAATAGTCGCAATTGCAACTAAATCTGCAAAAACGCTAGGAAATAATTCAGCTATTTTCTCATGATGCGCACAGTTATCCATAAACACATGTAAACGCTGTGGCTGTTCTAACTGTTTGAAGCAGCGACCAGCAATGGTCAACAAAATATCAGAATCCTGCCCTAAAGGTGAGTTAAGCGCGCAGTCAACAAGTTGTGCGCTAAGCCCTGCTGCTTGCCCTGATGATATTGCACGCAGCGCGGCAGAGGCCGCAACAACATCATTATTACTAAGGGCGGTTTGCCCATAACTTAACAATAACTCACTTAACGAGGGCGGTATTTCGATGTGTTCAAGCATTGCACTTAATGGCTGTAATACTTCAACTGGTAATTTAGGCCACGCTGCTTGTAAGTGCTTTAAGTTATCAGCACTATGAAGACGATAAGCAAAATCGGCAATGCCTTGTAACGCGACATTTTGCCAATTATCAAAGCCAATTTGGCCACTAAAGTAGAGTTGGGCGTGCTCGTAGTATTGCGACGCTGGTTGCTTTAGCAACACTTTAACTTGTGCATTAAACGCCGCTAATTTATTCGCGTTCGGAGTAAATACATAAGGGTTGTTATCGAGTGTGCCATCGGCTTGCTCGCCGGTAATTTCTGTTCCTAGTGCCTGAATAACCATATCTGCAAAGTGATCACGGCTCGCGCTTACTAACTTACTTTGCTCATCAAGTGGGAATTTTAAGAACCACACATAGGGTTCTTTACTGGCTTTGCTATCCCAAAACTGAATCGCTAACCATGCATGACCTGCTAATGGGTAAGGGTAAGGAATTTGCGCTTGTTCAACGGCTAAAAATTGTTGTTTATCAAGCTTGGTAATGTGCCTGCCAATATCAAAAGCACGCCATTGAGTGCCTGCACCATCTAAAAGCTGGCCTAACGTAGCTATATGTTCACTCATGGATTTCCAACTGTTTTTACTACAAAATTACCTTAATTATACGCCATAGCGACTGTTGTGGGAACAGGGTATAATTGCATAATACACAGACCAAAGGGTGATTATGTACCAGCAAACCCACATATATTTACAGCAATTAGCGGCGCTACTTAAAAAGCATCAACTGTGGCAGGTTGAGCCACTGAATCCCGATTTATTAGATTCTAGCGTACCGTTTTGTCACGATACACTGGCATTTGAACAATGGTTGCAGTTTGTATTTATTGAAAAGTTACAGCGGCTAATTGACAACAAGCAGCCGTTACCGCGCAATTTTGCAGTCGCCCCGATGGCGCAAATGACACTCACTGATAAATCAGGCAGCGAAGACATTATCGCTTTACTGACCCAATTAGATTCATATTTAGGAGAGCCTAATGAGTGAGCGCCCAGAGCCTATTGAATACGGCGAACTGTCGATTCTTTATCAAGATGAAAATTATGTAGCAATAGATAAACCCTCTGGGCTACTTGTTCATCGCTCATTTTTAGATAAACATGAAACTCAATTTGCAATGCAAATGCTGCGCGATCAAATAGGGCAACATGTGTTTCCTGTTCACCGTCTTGATAGGCCTACTTCGGGTGTATTACTGTTTGCATTAAGCTCAGAGGCGGCGCGTGATATGAATCAATTATTTATTGAGGGCACAATAACAAAACGTTATTTAGCGTTGGTACGCGGGTTTGCGCCTGAATCTGTTTTTTTAGATAAACCGTTAAAAGAAGAACTCGACAAAATAGCCGATAAGTTTGCTGATCAAGACAAAGCCGCGCAAGAAGCACAAACACAATTTAATTGTTTGCATCAAGCTGCGCTGCCTATCCCAATAGGAAAATACCCAACGGTTCGTTATTCTTTGGTAGAGTGTTTTCCTAAAACGGGTCGCAAACATCAAATACGCCGGCATTTAAAGCACTTGTCTTTACCTATTATTGGTGATGTAAATCATGGCGATAACCAGCATAATCAGTTTTTTAGGGAGCATTTTTCGCTTCGCCGTCTAATGTTGTTTGCATCAGAGCTTAGCTTTGTGCACCCTTATAATAATGAACCCATAACAATTAAAGCGCCGCTGGGTGATGCAATGTTAAACATTTGCAAACAGCTGGGGTGGCCAGAACAAGAAGAGGATTATTAAATGGCACATATTAGTATTTTTGTTGGCAGCGTGTATGGCGGTGCAGAGCGATTAAGTGAGCAAGTTAGCGACACGCTAGAGCAAGCTGGTCATCAGGTTAGTGTCTTCGAGCAGCCTACTTTAGATGATATAAAAAATGCTTCGCATATTTTAATTGTTACCTCGACCACTGGGCAAGGCGATATTCCTGATAATTTAGCGGATCTTTATCATCAATTAAATAGTACTTTTCCAATGCTAACAGACAAGCCTTTTGGTATTGTTGCCATGGGTGATAGAAGTTACGGTGATACGTTTTGTGGGGCAGGGCGCAGCTTTGATGAGCTACTACGTGATTTACAAGCTAAACCTGTTGGTAACCGACTAGAAATCGATGCCTGTGAAGACTTTGAGCCATGGCCGGTAACTGAGCCTTGGTTGCAAGCTTGGCTTGGTAAATTATCCGCATAAATGCGCAGACTCTAAATGAAAAAACATAAACTGAGTTTGGTTGTGCTTGCCGGTGGCTTAGGTAGTCGCTTTGGTGGCAATAAACAAATAGCAGAAATACCTGGGCTAAATTGCACTATTATGGAGTTAAGCATTACTGATGCGTATCGCGCCGGTGTGACACAGGTTGTACTGATCATCAATCAAGCCGTTCGCAGTGAGATAGAACACACTATTTTACCTCGCTTACCTAAAGCCCTTGACGTGGTATTAGTAGAGCAACATAACGCGCTTGTTCCTGATGCATACAAAGCACTATCACAGCAACGTATAAAACCATGGGGCACAGGGCATGCGTTACTGTGTGCCAAAGCATATATTAACAACCCTGCAATTGTTATTACTGCAGATGACTATTATGGTGCGTCTTCATTTTTATTGCTTAGTGAGCATTTTAAAAATAGCCCCGAATGGGCAATGGTGGGGTACCCGATTATCAACACCCTCTCTGAGCGCGGTGGGGTTAATCGCGGGGTATGTAGCATTGCTGATGGAAAGCTTGTTGCAGTGACGGAATATTTAAATATTCAAAAAGAATCTGCACATATTGTTGGAAATAATCCGCAGGGTTTACGTGAGAAAATTAGCCCAAACTCCCTAGGCTCGATGAGTTTTTGGGGGATCACCCCTTGCTTTTTTGACTATTTGCAACAAGGCTTTGAAACGTTTTTACAGCAATATAACGTGAATACTCAGCAAGAGTACTACTTACCCGATCAAATCCAGAAAGCTATTAATGTAAAAGCACAGCCTGTATTTGTATACACCGCAAAAGAGCCTTGGTTTGGTGTTACCTATAAATCAGAACTGACAAGCATTGCGGCTACTTTGTGCGCATTACGTCAAGTATAAAGATGGTAGTACCAATTTTATTATAAATATGATCAATCTAGCATGTTAAATAACCCGCTACCTGCGTTAAAAATTATTATCGCCTTGGGCGAAAAGAGTGAAGTAGAAAATGAATTCAATTCCTATAGAAGTTTACTTATCTGAGAATTTTGGCCTTGACGATAAGCATGCGAGTATAAAACCCATTGGTAGTGGGCATATCAATACTACCATGTTATTGAGCACACCTAAGCGGTCATTGGTTGTACAAAAGCTCAATACGGTGGTATTCCCAAAACCACAGTTACTTGTTGATAATGCAAGATTAATAGAACGACACTTAAGCAAAAAGCAGCAAGTCGGTGAGTTCAACTTAGCAATTGTGCGGCATGTAGCAACAACTCAGCATGACTATTTAGTAAATAATAATAACGATACTTGGCGAGCCCTTGAGTTTATTGGTGGCAGTTACAGCGAAGATGTGGTTAATACTGTTAGCCAAGCGCAAACCGCGGCTAATGCATTTGGCCAATTTGCTGCGGCATTAGAGGATTTTGACGCTAACAAATTACATGCAGTTATCCCTAACTTTCATAATTTAGCCATGCGTGCAGAGGTTTTTAAGCAAGTTATTAACGCCGATCCTCATAAACGTGTAGCTCATTGTCAGGAGGAGGTTGATTTTTGCTTGTCGCAGTTCTCACTCATTGATGAGCTCAATGCATTAGCTGGAAAAGTCCCTATTCGCGTGTGTCATAACGATACTAAAATAAACAACATGCTATTTTGTTCAGATTCAAATGATGCAAAAGCGGTGATTGATTTAGACACCTGTATGCCAGGTTATTGGCTTAATGACTTTGGCGATATGGTCAGAACATTCTGCTCTGCAGAACAAGAAGATTCAACAGCGCTTGAAAAAGTAGGTGTTCGTGAAGACATTTTTGCAGCAATTGTTAAAGGTTATGTTGAACCATTAAAGTCAGTATTAACGGCCGCGGAAAAACAAAGCTTTTGGTTAGGTGCTAAAGTAATGCCTTTTATGATTGGCTTACGCTTTTTAACCGACTATATAGACGGCGATAATTACTTTAGTGTTAAATATGAGAGACACAATTTAGATCGCGCAAAAAATCAATTTGCGTTGTACAGGGATATAGTAAGTAAGCAGCAGGTATTAAAGGCGATGCTAACTAAGATATAAGCCCAATTGGTTATATTGCTCAAAGTGTTAAAGCTAAGCTTTGAGCAATATAAAGCGAGGTTAAACGCTGAAAATACGTTAAACTTCCAACCCCTCAATCGTTATTAAGCATCGGCTAGTTTTACGCGGATTTTGCTTTTATCAACGGTCGTTTGATTAAGGGCTTTAATAGCGCCTTTAACTTCAATGTCGTTTGGCATTTCTACAAAAGCAAAACCTTTTGATTGGCCAGTTTCTTTATCGAGTACTAAGTTACAGGTGGTCACTTTACCGTGCGCTGTAAATAAAGTACGAAGCTCATGCTCAGTGGTAGCACGAGATAAGTTGCGAACTAATAGTTTCATAATGAACCTAATTAAGGGTATCAGCGGTAATTATCTCAAGTAACCCCGCTTTAGCCTAACTTTATTTTACATTTGCTGAAAATAACGACCATAAACAAAAAAAGCTGCTCGTTGGCAGCTTTTTGTTTATCAGCAGGCTTATTTACCAGCCGGTTGTTCAGCAAGGCTTATTTTACTGTGAACTACAATGCTCTGTTGTACTATACTCTTTCAAATATCTATTTTTTATAAAGCTATAGACTACTCGATTGGTAATTAGCTTTACACCGCAATTAGATTACATATTTATTTTGTACTGAATTTTTTGTTAATTAGATATGTAATAATTTATAAATGCTAATTATCAAGGTATAAGAGATTGGAAAATACATTATTTAGGTACTATAGCCCTTCGAGTGAACACTACTTGTCTACGTTCACAAAGAAAGAGTTATATTTTTCTCACCCTTCAGATTTTAATGATCCTTTTGATTGCCAAATCGAATATGAAAGAGCACTAGAAGATGCGTTAACTGAAAATGAGCTTAATGACCATTACTCTTTGGAATCATTAAAAAATAAGCTTGACGATGCTTTGAAGAAAATTGGCGTTTGTTGTTTTTGCAGAGCAAAAAAGAATCAACTAATGTGGTCTCATTATGCGGCTAGTCATAAAGGGATATGCATTGGATTTAATAAAAGGGAGCTATTGAAAGGATTAGCTGTAGCAGGCATAGAAAATGTTATTTATCAGTCTAAACACCCTTTAGACAATATATCGGGGCAATTAGCCCTAGCGCCACATGATAATCCTCCCTCACTAAAAACACTATTAAATATATTTATATATCCATTATTGAAAACGAAATATTCATACTGGAAATATGAGCGTGAGACCAGATTAATAGCGCATAACTTTGGCGTTCAACCTATCACTAATAAAGCTGTTCAATCGGTTACATTTGGTTTGAAAACATCTGAAGAAGATAAATTACAGATACTAAGTGAGCTGATGAAAGTTCAATGGGAACACGTGATGGTTTTTCAAGCTAGGAAGGCCGAAGGTCGATTTGCTATTGAGTTTGATAGGTTATCTAAAAATGGTGAGTTGATATGCCAATAAGAAAAATCCCCAAAAACTATAGAAACGTTACAGGTATTGCCGCCCACTCTAAATCACAAGGGCAAGCTATGTTCGAGTCTACTTTGGAGCGTGATTTTTTAATGCTCTTAGAGTTTGATAAAAATGTAGATGGTTTTGAAGTTCAGCCTATTAAACTAAAGTGGTTAAATGAGCAGGGTAAAAACCGTTCATATACGCCTGATGCGTTGGTTTTTTATAAGAAACAAGCTCAATGTCCTACATTATTTGAAGTGAAATATCGAAGTGACATTAAAGAAAATTGGAAAATATTAAAACCTAAATTTAAAGCCGCTATATGTTTTTGCCGTGAAAATGGTTGGAAGTTTAAATTAATAACTGAGGTAGAAATAAAAACTACTTACTTGGAGTCAGTGAAGTTTTTATTGCCATTTATTAGGCGTGGTGCAGAAAATGAAGACGATATGATGATTCTTGATGACAAGCTGTCACAACTTAAAGTAACAACACCTAAAAATCTAATATCATCTATTTACAGTGACGAAATAAACCAAGCTTCACTTTTGCCAACTCTATGGTATTTAATTGGAAGCAGGCAAATTCAAATAGACTTAGCATCCAAGATAACGATGTCTAGTAAGATTTGGAAGGGGTAACTTAAAGATGGACTCATCAACATTAATTAAAATTGAACTAGGTCAAAAAGTTTCATATGAGGGGCATAACTACAGAATTGCAGAGCTTATTGATTTGTCTCAGGTAATTATTGTGAATGAAACTACAGGTGTCTCATTTACTGTTCCTATCGCTAAATTAGATAATAAAAAACCGTTTACGCCAACGCAAGTTGAGGATCTCTTAAATATTACTGGTGAGTCTTGGAGTATTGCTAAGTCACGGCTAAAAATAATTAAACCGTTACTGGATTTACCTAGACGAAGTCGCTCAGATGTACAGCATGTCGCAGCTGATAATAATCTTCATACGAATACATTATATGGTTGGTTAAAGCATTATGAAACGTCAGGTCTATTATCGTCACTCTTGCCTAAAGTTAGGCGAGATCGCGGTTCTACTAAGTTTGATGATGAAATAGAAGAAGTTATTCAAAAAGCAATCGCTACTGAATATTTAACTAAACAAAGAAAATCTCAGCGAATGGTAATTGACGAGGTTAAAAAGCTATGTCGTCAACAAGGTTTAACACCACCTCATGACAATACTATTCGAAATAGAATAAAAGCATTACCTCTTGAGTTAGTTGCTTCGCGAAGACAAGGGCGGAAAGTTTCAGATAATACATTTCGTCCAATTAAAGGTAAGTTTCCTGGCGCAGACTGGCCGCTATCGGTCGTGCAAATTGACCACACAAAATTAGATATTATTTTAGTTGATGATCATTATCGAAAAGCAATAGGTAGGCCATGGATAACACTTGCTTTTGATGTATATAGTCGAATGATTACTGGATTTTATGTTTCTTTTGATCCTCCAAGTGCAATGACCACTGGGCTATGTTTAATTCACTCAATTCTGCCTAAAGAGCAGTGGCTAGCTAAGTACGATTTAAATGGGGAGTGGCCTCTTTGGGGCCTGCCTGCAAAAATACATGTTGATAACGCTAAAGAGTTTCGCGGTAACATGCTTCAAAAAGCATGTGAGCAATATAATATTGATATTGAATGGAGGCCTGTTGCAAGGCCAAATTTTGGAGCGCATGTTGAACGTGTACTCGGAACTTTTTCAAAAGAAATTCATGCTTTACCAGGCTCTACTTTTTCTAATACGGCAGAGAAAGGAGACTATGACTCAGAATCCAAAGCATCAATGACACTAACAGAGTTCGAGCATTGGCTAGCAAATTATGTTGTTAACGTTTATCACCAAAAAATACACTCTATGATAGGCATGACACCTATCGCCCAGTATAAGCAAGGTATTTTAGGTGACGAACATAACCCTGGATGTGGTTTGCCTGCAAGAATTAAAGATGAAGATCGCTTAAAGTTTGATTTTATGCCGTATGAACTTCGTTCAGTACTCGACTATGGTGTTGTTATCGATAAAGTTCATTATTACCATGATGTTTTACGTCCTTGGATCAATGCGCCTGATGAAAATGAACCTAAAAGAAAGCGTAAGTTCATTTTTAGACGAGATCCTAGAGATATTAGTCAAATTTGGTTTTATGACCCCGAGTTACACTCTCACTTTGCTATACCATATAGAGACACTTCGCACCCA
This sequence comes from Pseudoalteromonas sp. APC 3495, assembly GCF_030407645.1. Classification (NCBI taxonomy): domain Bacteria; kingdom Pseudomonadati; phylum Pseudomonadota; class Gammaproteobacteria; order Alteromonadales; family Pseudoalteromonadaceae; genus Pseudoalteromonas; species Pseudoalteromonas sp. APC 3495. The sequence goes on from NZ_JASDDA010000002.1 coordinate 158,140, forward strand.
GCAATAAGCATATGGGAACTTCGAGAGGCCGTTTCTAGAGCTGAGGCTCAAGGCCGAGAAACGCTCAATGAACATGCCATTTTTGAAGCTTATGAAAAAATGAGAGAAATTGAACTCGAAGCCGTTCATAAAACCAAAGCCGCGCGGCGCTCAGTACAGCGAAGAAAAATACATGCACAAACTGAAAACCCAACACCCAAGAATGATCGAATATCAGATGTGGATTTTGATGATATTACTGAAATAGAAATAGAGCCGTTCGATGAAATGGATGACTGGTCATGAGCTATAAGCATTTAAGTGAGCAAGCCATTGGGCAATTAACGCTTGATGATGAACTACGAATTGAAAAAATTCGTTCGGATCGTTGGATTGGCTATCCTAAAGCAAAGTCTGTACTGACAAAGTTGGATGACCTAATGTCGTACCCACGAATTGAGCGAATGCCCAATATGCTGATTGTTGGTGATACCAACAATGGTAAAACGATGCTTACCAAACGATTTTTGAAACAATACCCAGCTAAAGATAACCCCAATGGTGATGGAGTGCTTGCACCCGTATTATTAGTGCAAGCGCCTCCTGTTCCCGATGAGGGGCGTTTTTATAATGCAATACTGGAGTTACTATTTGCGCCATATAGGCCAAGTGAACGAGTTGATAAAAAGCAATTTCAAGTGATCAAATTATTGCGCTACATTGGTACAAAAATGTTGGTCATAGATGAAATTCATCATATTTTGGCGGGTAATTTAAATCGACAACGTGCATTCTTGAATGTACTTAAATACCTTGGTAATGAGCTACAAATATCAATCGTTGGGGTTGGGACTAAAGACGCGTTTAGAGCGCTGCAGTCAGACCCTCAATTAGCTAACCGTTTTGAGCCAGTATTGTTACCTCGATGGGAGTTTAATCAGGATTTTTTAAGGTTACTAGTGAGTTTTGAACGTATGTTGCCATTAAGAAAGCCCTCAAATTTACATGCTAAAAGCTTAGCTATGCAACTATTCTCAATGTGTGAGGGCTATATTGGAGAGCTTTCACGATTACTTAATGATGCAGCCGTTTATGCGGTTAAAAATAATATAGAAGCAATCACACCAATAGTATTAGATAAAATAAATTGGGTAACACCCTCACAAAGAAAGCGTCAGTTAGACAAGGCAATTTAAATGTTGTCTGGAAAATTATGGCCAGCTCATCCGCACCCATTACCAGGGGAGTGTTTATCTTCATGGATGGTGCGAACTGCACATCACAATGGCCTTAAAGTACAAAGCTTTGGTCATTTTGCTTTTGATAAGCGTTATGAACTTTGGAATAGGGATATAGATAGGCTAGCGCCTGAAAGCTTGTTAGAGCAGATGTCAGTAAAAACGGGGATACCACTTAAGGAAACAAAGAAAACAACGCTAAGTCTATTTGAAGGGCGTTTATTTGAATCTACAAGCCTGTCAGGTCAGCTACGCTGGATAACACCGCTTAAATTATACCATCGTAAGCATACAGGTTATGGCATGCAGTATTGTCCCTTATGCTTAGCTGAAAGTACAGACGCTTATTATCGAATTGCTTGGCGAGTGGCTTTTTATACTTTTTGCCCAAAACACTTAATACTCATGGAAGATAGATGTAGACATTGTGGAATGGCAGTTGCCTTTCACCGAATAGAGCTTGGCAAATATCACCAGTTAGATGCTCCAGATCTAGCTGTGTGTTGGAAATGCGGGCTAAGCTTAACTGATTTCACTCCTACTCCTGTTAATATTTGGCACCAGAACGTACATCGAAGGTGGAAATGGAAGTTAGCGGTATTAGACCGTGGTTTTGTTAATTCAGGTCAAATAAAGACCCAAAGGCTTAATTTACTGCATCAGCTTTGTAGAATTATTGCCTCATACTCATTGGCTCCCGATTTGCAGCATTACTTATGTGAAAAAACAGATATGCCGTTTCAGTATATAAGTGATGTAAAAGTAGCATTTGAGCAACGCTCTTTATCTGAGCGGCATTATATTTTAGAGCTCGCATGGTGGTTAATCGAAAAATATCCTAGGAAGATTAATGAAGCCATAAAGCACAAAAAACTGCGCCACCATCACCTCTATAAAGATTTTATTGGACTTAGATTATTAAGGAGGCTGTAAATCCATTTATAAGTAACTGTTTATTCAATATGAGCCATCGAAGCTAATCATCCCGAAAGGTCTATTTTTTAGTTCAAAAGAGTTTATTTTGTTGATTTAAACTCCTATCTATGATACATATATTAATGTGTTGGTAGAATTAATTTATGTATATAATATGACTTATGTTGAGTTTATTAGAAATTTAGGAAAAGCTGGTATAACAGCAAAAGAATTTGCTATTCTGCTGAAAAAAAACCCTAACTCTATAACTAATAATGCGAGTAGAGGTAAAGTGCCAAATGAGTTGGGCATTATTGCTGTTCTAATTGGTGAAATGGCAGATAATAAGCTCGAATATAAAGAGCTTATTAAAGCTATGAAATTAAGCTCCCAGAAAGTTAGAGGTGGAGCCGAAATTGGTAAATTTGGGGGAAATCCCCAGCAATCATTATTAAAAAAATTAAAATAACTAGAGGGAACTTAAATGAGTCTTGAACCTGAATTAAAACTTAGTTACAGCCATAATATAATTGAGCATCTTGGCTTAAAACTGTACCAGAATAGACCAACTAATGTTTTAGCTGAATTATTATCAAATTCATGGGATGCGGATGCAGAAAATGTTTGGGTTGATATTAATCAAGAGCACTTAGCTGTTTTTGACGATGGTTCCGGTATGAGTCGAAAGACTCTTGTTGAAAATTATTTGGTCATTGGTAAGCAAAAGCGAACTACAGGAAATTTAGATGAAAAAACAGGTAAAAATAGGAGTTTAATGGGGCGTAAAGGCATTGGAAAACTTGCACCATTTGGTATTGCGAAAAAGTTATCACTTTTAACTGTTTGTAAAGAAAACTCAAAATGTTATTGGATGGAAATAAATTTATCTGGATTACTAAGTCAATCAGGGGCGAAAAATATAGAAAATTCATCGTATAAACCTGATGTTATATGTGATGGAGTTTCAATTGATAAAGTTCCTAAAAATAAAGATCCTCATGGTTATGTTAGTAAGTTTTTAGGTAAAATAAAGACTGGCGGTACTCTAATAATAATGGATGATCTTTCATTAAAGCGTAAAATATCTAAAAAGTCGCTTATGGAATCAATTGGCCAGCGCTTTACTGTAACATTACTAAGGGACGATTTCTCAGTTTATGTCGATGACGATAAAGTTACAGAAAGTTTGGCATTACCTACCTTTGCTTACAGATTCCCTGAAAAGGGTTACCAAAGTGAAACAATATCATTTAATGGAGAAGATAGGGTAGTTAGGTATTGGGTTGGTTTCGTAAAACAAGCAGAGTGGTCTCAAGACCAAGCTGGGGTTGGAGTTTATGCGCATGGTAAAATAGCTCAAGATCGTCCTTTTGTTTTCGGAGCAAAAGGTGTTGAAATTTCAACGAGATACATGTACGGCGTTATTGAGGCTGATTGGCTCGATGAGTTGGATGAAGATGTAGTTTCAACAGACCGTACGAGTATTAACTGGAATAATGACGCAACAGAGCCAATGTACGAATGGGGGCAAGAGCTAGTTATTAAGTGGATTCGTGAATTTCGGAAAAAACAAAAAGAAGATAATGAAGTAAACATTCTTAATAAGTTTAAAACATTGCCGGATATTCCACAAGTAACATCCACAGAAAGAACTATACTAAAAGATATGGTATGTAAGATGAGTCCTAAAATATATAAGGATGAGCAACTACAAAACGAAGTTATAGGGCAACTAACTTCTGCATGGACTCACCGTCCGACTAGGAAAATCATTAATTCTCTTTGGGATAAAGTAAATACACTACAAGGTAGTGATAACCACTTTGTTGAGATGCTTAATGATATTAATGAATATTTAGTTCCTGAATCACTGTCTTTATCAGTTACCGTATCTCAGAAAATTTACGCCCTGACAAAGCTAAATGAATTAAGCACGAATGGAACAGAAAATCAATTACAAGCTTTATTAGAGAGGTTTCCTTGGATATTAGGGTCTGATAAAGGGAAAGTTTATGCAAATATTTCAATAAAAGAGATGGCTAAACAGGCAGCTTTAGAAGGTTTACTGCCTGCTCACGGTAATACGGAGAAAGAGTTAAAGGCAATGCAGCCGAATTCAGGTACTCGACCTGACTTTGCTTTTTTTAGCAATGATGACAAATCTACTATTATTATAGTGGAGCTAAAGAGTCCTTTAATTCCACTCACATATGATCATTTGATGCAACTTAAAACTTATTATTATTGGTTAAAAGGAATTCATCCTAATGCAAAAATAACAGGCTATTTGGTTGGTAAAAATACTGGTGGTGCAATTCAGTGTGGCGACCCCGATTTTCATATACTTACGTGGCATGACATCTGTCTTCAATCTAGAAAAGATTATCTAGAGTTGCTTTCTTCAATGCTGAATGGTGTTGGCGAAGATTGTGATGATTCTCGAATACAGGATGTAATTGATTTTGGTGGTGAGCCAACTAGAGAGTTACTAAAACGGATGGCAAGTTCTGATCACCCTCTAGGTGATTTCTTTGATAGACTAGATAATAGATTGGATTCATGATGAACTTTAATTCAATAGATTTATTTGCAGGTGGCGGAGGCCTTTCTGAGGGCTTGAAACAAGCTGGATTTAATGTGATATCAGCTGTTGAAAATAACAATGTTGCCGCAGAAACTTTTCGTCACAACAATAAAGAAGCTGTACTTTTTGATCAGGATATCAGATTTGTTTCTGGAAAAGAGATTTTAAAACAATGTAATTTGAAAAAAGGGGAATTAGAACTACTAGCAGGTTGCCCGCCATGCCAAGGGTTTTCTTCACTTACATTAAAGTATAATAAAGATGATGAAAGAAATTCATTAATTTCTGAGGTATCTAGACTTATTAGTGAACTAGAACCCAAAACTGTGATGGTTGAAAATGTTCCTGGAATTATTGATAAAGGTTCCCCATTTTTATGTGCATTTATCAAAACAATTGAAAGGTTAGGTTATATTGTAAATTATGATGTTCTTCAGGTTGCTGATTATGGTATTCCTCAAGATAGACGTCGATTTGTTTTACTTGCAGGAAAAGGGTTTGAGATAAAAATACCGAAGCCCACACATTCAAAGCTTGGAAAAGACGACTTACCAAAATGGAAAACAGTTCAAGATGCCTTTAAAGGTCTAGATGAACCTATATCTTTAAAGAAAAGCGCTAGTTATGGTGGCCCTAGACAATTTAATTGGCATGTAACAAGAGATACTGCCCCAATCAATATTGAACGTTTGAAATATTTAAAGCCAGGGGGACAAAGATTTGACATTCCAGATCATTTAAGACCTAAATGCCATCAAGGTAAAAATACAGGCTTTGGTAATGTTTATAGCCGCATGTCTTGGGATGAAGCATCACCGACGATTACAGGTGGTTGTACAACTCTAAGTAAAGGTCGCTTTGGTCATCCGGAACAGTTAAGAACTATTTCAGTCAGAGAAGCGGCGAGGCTGCAAACCTTCCCTGATGAATTTGAGTTCGCTACGGACTTAGTTGATCATGCTTGCCAAATTATCGGAAATGCGTTGCCTTGTGAATTTGCTAAGAAAATGAGTGAAGCTTGCTATCAGGCCATAAAAGAAAACAATCAACTAAAAGGTTGATATATCGTAAAAAATTTATTCTGTACCTTGTCGAAAATTCTCCAATAATTCTTAGACATATTATTGGAGAAAGGGCTTCTCTAGCTTTCGATTAACTCTATGCGCTTGCATATTTCTTGTTTGATATCCTCCTTGGAGGCCGGTTGGTAATCTAGTTCTTTACATATATATATGAGTTTATTCACTACGACATTCAAATTTGATTCGTCAAGTTTGATAGTTTTTTCTTGAATATCGAATTCAATATTGCCCCATGTCTCATTTGTATTTAATGGTTTTTCAGGAGTGAAACCATTGATAGTGAATATGTCATGTTCACTCTTTGTGATCCATCCTGCCCCTATTTCCGATAACACCGCCCATCGATCTTTCATTTGTTCACTGGTTACATAAACTACATATATTTTTTGAGTGGAATAACTTTCTACAAAAAAGTCTCTGAGGTAATCGAAAATATCTACTTTAATGGGAAGGCTAGATTGATCATTACTAGAGTTACTGTACAGAATATCCTCAGCAGGAATACCAGCAAAGACTAATAAGTCATAAATTAGGTCTGCTACATGTTTATCTTTTTTAGTTTGACTTATTAATAATTTTTTCTTGTTTCTTTCAACTGTAGTTTTTAGTTTCAAATTTGGCATGGATTGATTAACAGCCTTACTTGCTACTTTTACTATTTCTTCAGGATTACTTAACTTTATGTTTTTAAGATTTCTCTCAAGAGTGCTTGCAATATTTCCTTTAAAAGTATCGATTTGCTCTCTGAGTTGTTCTTCTTTTATTTTCTTTTTCTCGTTATCTTTTTCTTGTTCTCTAGATTTTTTAAGTTTACCGTACTTCAGTCTCAGTCTATTTAAATGGGGTAACAAGTCGTGTTTTATATAATTCATTACTGTCACGAAACGTTTATCATCGTCTTTGTATCCTTGCCTATTACTTAAAGCCATATCTGACAGGGATGTTTCTTCAAATAGATCGACATGTAGTTGCCCAACATAATAAACACTCAATGTTTCGTGACTATCTAATGTTTGTAATATGTTGAATTCACCTAATTTTTTGTTCGACAGTAATGATATGTAATTGTCGGAAAATTCGGCTCTATAATGTTGTGGTCTTGATACATTCCTTCTAGCACCAATCCAACCACGAATTTCTAATTTGTATTCACACTCATCACCTGCTTTATTTTTTAATAAGAGAGGAACACAAAATGAATCACGCTTTTCCTGTAACTGCTTTAAATTTAGCTTATTGTCAGGGTTAGGTATCTTAGAGTCGAAATAATTATGTAAGTGTTCAAAGTCTTCACCTAAAGTTATTAAAGTGCCCAACTCTTTGATAGTTTCGAATTCAGGACTTGAAATAGATTCTATTTCTTTGCCGAGAAGGATGTGAATTTTGAAATTGTCGTCAACTAGCGGAAATATTTTTAGTAAATTTCTTTTAGCAGCTTTAAGTGTTTTGTGTATGTCGTAACTCGGATTACGCATTAGAATGGATGTACCATGCTCTTGAATTTTATAAAATTGTATAGCATCTTCATTTATAGCTACTAGTTTCCTATCTTTACCAACATTTCTGGATAATATAAACCCTGATTTATCGCCGTCTTTGATAGTTTTTACTTCAACATTTTCTGATATTGATAATGCTGCTAATTTCCCGACCCCTTTTCTACCCATTTTTTTGCGTTGCTGATTAGAGCCATCTACAAATGAGTTTTCTTTATCCGTTCGGCTCTCTCTTGCTACATTAAGAAAGTCTTGGACTCCTTCGCGATACGACATTCCATGTCCATCATCTTCAACAATAATATTGCCTTCATCATCCTTTATGATATAAACATTTTTTGCATTGGCGTCATAAGCATTTGCAATTAATTCTGCAAGTATATAGTAGATGTTTGTATATAAATTAGGACCGAGTAATTCAAGAATTCTTGGGTCAATTGAGATTTGATATTCTTTTTTTGTCATAATAATCCTTTATTTATTGTTATCTTGACCTGAAGTGCTTCAGAGGGCTGACAGGCAAGTTTGCATCGAGATAAAATTCATCAAAGTGGCCCCCTAGACGATTAAGGACTCTAAGCACTTCTGTATAGTTAAATCTGCGGTTATTCTATATCATCTAACTTTTTTATCGCTGTATCAATGATTTTCATATGATCAAATGACAGTTTAGGTAGTGACTTAATTGGATACCACATCACTTCAGAAGCGTCATCAGCAGCTTTAATCTCTAAACTGTATCTGTTAAGCGTTGCCAAGAAAGCAAAAGAAATTGTGCGTTCTCTTGGATCTCTCATTACTTCATCAAAGTAACTAAAAAAAGAGAGTGAGTCTATATCTACATTTGTTTCTTCGAAAAGCTCCCTTTGAGCTGCTTCAGATACAGTTTCTGAATCGCCCCGTGTTTGCCAGAGACTCAATAACTTGAGAAACTGGAACTATGAAAAAATCAAATCGCTATACATCA